>JBALXG010000073.1:0-9469 GCA_036961055.1 Leeuwenhoekiella sp.
AAGACCTAATGCCATAAAAGCTGTCGCATAAGCATCTGCAGTAGCACAATTTTCGGCTATTACAGTTGAACTTAAAACATCACTTTTTTCTGCCTTGCCGGTAATAGGATTTATGGTATGTACAAATTTCCTCCCGGTAACAGAATCTATTCTGAATTTGCGATAATTACCAGAACCGGCCATTCCCTTATTTTTTAAAGTAACGATTCTGGTATAATCCCTATCTTCTACAGGTGCGTCAATATTTTCAATACCCACTGCCCACTGTTTATTTTTATCTAGATTAATGCCTTTAGCTCTTAATTCTCCACCCAATTCAATGAGATAATCAGTTACTCCATTTTGCTCCAGCATTACGCCTATTCTATCAATACAATAACCTTTGGCTATACTATTAAAATCGAGATAAATTGCACTATCATCTTTTGACAGAGTGCCTTTTGGCGAAAGCCTAATTTTATTTAATCCCACATATTGTTTTAAGGAATCTAACGTGACACTATCAAGCTGAGCTATTGATTTGCCCGGGCCGAAACCATAAGCATTAACCAGAATGCCAACAGTAGGATCGTAATAGCCATCAGTCTCTTTGTAAACAGTTCTGGCAAGCGAAAGCACTTCTTTAAACATATCATCAACCACAACGGTTGTATCACCGTTATTTATTTTAGAAATATCAGACTGTGGGCGGTATGTACTCATTGACTCATTTACCGCTTCGACAACTGAATCAAACTTAGCCGCAGCATTAAATTCTTCAGCACTAAAAAATTGAACCTGGTATCCGGTTCCTAACGCCTCTCCTCTAAGAATGATAAGCTTATTCCCCTTTGAACAGGAAATCGCACTTATAAGTACTAAAATCAGGTAAAAATGCTTCATTATTGAATTTCTTGTAACCCATTATAAACTATTGAATAATCTGTGCCTTTTTCAACTGGTTTTCCATAATCTACTGCATTTCCTAAACCCACACCAGCATAAAATATTTTGGCCTCAAACTTCTCTGCATGCTCTTTAATGTCCTTCATCAGGAAAGGATCATAATCATCTGCATTATCACGATATGAGATTGCGCGCACAATCACAAAGTGAATTACTTTATCTCTTAATACCACAAACTGCGGATTTCTTTTCAACTTAGAATTAACCCCTAAAAACTCATAACCCTGAGCCTTTAGATCTTCACCCACAATATTCATGGCGAGATTATGTAATTCCTGTTCTGTAAGTTCTTGTGACATCTTTACAAAGATACTATAGCATTAATTTAAGAATACAAAAAAACCGAAGCTTTCACATCGGTTTTTTTTGCTTTTAGAAATGATTTTAAAACTTAACCTCCAAAATCATCAAAACGTATATTCTCATCTGGAATACCAAAATCTTCACCCATTTTCTGAACCGCCTGGTTCATAAGTGGAGGTCCACAGAAGTAAAGTTCGATATCTTCAGGAGCTTCATGTTTGCTTAGGTATTGATCTATAACAGCATTGTGAACAAATCCTACAAAACCATCTCCTTCGTCATTCACGTCTTTCTTAACCTTCCAATTGTCAACTTCTAAAGGTTCTGACAGCACTAGATAAAATTTGAAATTATCAAATTCTTTCTCCAGATCTCTAAAATGTTTAAGGTAAAATAATTCCCGTTTAGAACGACCACCGTACCAATAGGTCACTTTACGATTTGTCTTTAAAGTTTTGAATAAATGATACAGGTGAGAACGCATGGGAGCCATACCGGCACCACCACCCACATACAACATTTCAGCATCAGATTCATTGATGAAGAATTCACCATAAGGTCCTGAAATTATCACTTTATCTCCTTTTTTTCTACTAAATATGTAAGATGAAGCAATACCGGGATTTACACTCATCCATTGATTTTTAGAACGATCCCATGGCGGAGTTGCAATACGTACGTTAAGCATAATCTCACGCCCCTCTGCAGGATAAGAAGCCATTGAATACGCACGCTCAACAGTTTCGTTATTTTTCATTACCAATGGCCAAAGACCAAATTTATCCCATTCTTCCTGGAATTTTTTAGGATCTTCATGCTCTTCAGGGTGAGCAGTAATATCTATATCCTGAAATTTTATCTCACATTCAGGGATTTCAATTTGAATATAACCACCTGCTTTGTAGTTCATATCTTCTGGAATTTCTACAACAAATTCCTTGATAAAGGATGCAACATTCCAGTTTCTTACAACAGTTGCCTCCCATTTTTTAATACCAAAAACCTCTTCAGGAATAGTAATATTCATGTCTTGTCTCACTTTTACCTGACATGCAAGACGAGCCCCATGGGCTAATTCTTTACGCGTGAAATGTGGAGTTTCTGTAGGAAGTGCTTCACCACCACCTTCTAGAACATGGCATTCACATTGAATACAGGTACCACCGCCACCACAAGCTGATGGCAGAAATATTTTTTGACCTCCTAATGTTGATAATAAAGAACTCCCAGATGGAACTTCAATTTCTTTCTCTCCATTTATTGTGATTGTCACAGGCCCCGACGGGGACAATTTTTCTTTTGCAAAAAGCAAAAGTGATACCAGGACAACAGTTAGAATTAAGAAAGCGACAACGGTTGTTATTACTACACCTAATGTACTTGCTACTAAGAACATATTTATTCTTTTATTTCGTTAATAGTTTCTGCAATTTGCTCATGAGATTGTTGTTGATTCACATCAACCTGAGTAACACTTGCCTGCTCTTCTGCAGTATCATCATTATCTCCGGTTAACATTCCTCCAAAACTCATAAAACCTATAGCCATAAGGCCAGTGATTATAAAAGTAATTCCTAAACCTCTTAATGGCGCAGGAACATTTGAATATCGTATTTTCTCACGAATAGATGCAATAGCCAGAATTGCAAGAAACCAGCCTATACCAGAAGCTATACCGTAATTAAATGCTAACCCTAATGTTTGTATATCTCTGGATTGCATAAATAATGAACCTCCTAAAATTGCACAGTTAACGGCAATAAGTGGTAAAAATATTCCCAGCGATGTATATAATGAAGGTGAAAATTTCTCTACAACAATCTCAACGAGCTGAACCATTGTTGCAATAGTCGCGATAAAAAGAATGAAAGAGAGAAAACTCAAATCGTAGTCTGCATATTCTTCTCCTAGCCAAACTAGAGCACCCGGTCTTAATATATATTGATCAAGTAACCAGTTCATAGGTACCGTCACTGCAAGTACAAATATTACTGCAGCACCAAGACCTACCGCAGTAGAAACCTTTTTTGATACAGCAAGAAATGAGCACATTCCTAAGAATGTCGCAAACACCATATTATCTATAAATATGGATTTAAAAAATAACTCTATATGTTCTAACATAATCTATTTTTTTACTGTAAAATTCTAGTTTTCTTCTACTAATGCCGGGTTACGAGAACGCTGCACCCAGATTATAATACCCAATACAATAAGCGCCATAGGAGAAAGCAACATAAAACCATTATTTTCATAACCTAAAGCGTAAAGACCTGTTTTTGCAATTGGATCTCCCAGAACCTGAAAACCAAGCAAAGTACCAGAACCTAATAATTCTCTAAAAAAACCTACTATTATTAGTATAAAACCATATCCTGCAGCGTTACCTACGCCATCAAGAAAAGATTGCCAAGGTTTGTTAGCTAAAGCAAAAGCTTCAAAGCGACCCATGATAATACAGTTAGTAATAATAAGACCTACAAAAACTGATAATGTTTTACTTAATTCATACGCATAAGCATGCAGTATCTGGTCTACTATAATCACCAAAGCAGCAACAACCACCAGCTGAACGATAATACGAATCTTTGACGGTATTATATTTCGCATAAGCGAAATCACCACATTACCCGCTGCAAGCACAAAAATTACAGATATTGCCATCACTATTGATGCCTTTAACTGTGCCGTTATCGCCAGAGCAGAACAAATTCCTAAAACCTGAATTGTTATAGGATTATTATCTGTAAGAGGATCTAATAAAAGACCTTGCTCTTTTTTTGAAAGTATAGCCATAATTAAATTTTTATTTCTTTAAGATAAGGAACGTAAAGTTTTACAGTACTATTTATCATAGCCGTAACACCGTTACCTGTAATAGTAGCACCCGCAAGAGCATCTACTTTATTATCACCTTTACGCTCATTAAGCGGATCATTGTTACCTTTTGCAACTGTTATACCAGCATATTTTGTTCCTTTCATAATCTCTTCACCTGTGAAATCATCCATGAAATAGCGCTGCTTGATATTTGCTCCCAGACCAGGTGTTTCTCCTTTGTGATCAAAATAAACACCTTGTACAACAAAGTTTTCATCAACTGCTACAAATCCCCAGATAGCATCCCATAGCCCTTTACCATATAAAGGAATTATATAAAAATCTTTGTTATCCTTTTCACCTACAAAAAGTGGAAGTTTACGTTCACTTTTATCCTTATTTAACTCACTTTTTAAATCAATTAAATAGGCTGCTGTATCGCTTTTTATTTCACCATTCTGAATAACCAGCTGCTGTTTAATGTATTTATTAAATTCAGCTTCAACTTTATCTGTCGGAACAAATATAGCTGCTCCATCATCTGCTACATTATCATTAACTCCCATTGCATAGAGAATGTTCTGTTGTTTTTCAAACTTCTCATTAACCTGTATAGTAGGTTTTAATGAAGAAGCAACAAAGGCAAGAACTGACCCTACAACGAGTACCATAACTATCGCAAATATTATTGTATAGCTATTTTTATCTGTATTTGCCATTACTAAGCTGTTTTAAGTTTAAGTCTTCTCATTCTTCTTTTAATGTTTGCCTGAAGTACATAGTGGTCTATTGTAGGCGCAAACACATTCATCAATAATATTGCAAGAAAAACTCCTTCAGGATAGGCCGGATTAAATACACGTATCATTATCGAAAACAAACCTATAAGGAAACCATAAATATATTTTCCTGTATTTGTCTGAGAGCCGGTAACAGGATCTGTTGCCATATAAACAATACCAAAAGCAAGACCTCCTATTATAAGATGCTGCCAAAAGGGTGCACTCATCAATCCAAAGAATTTACTTCCTTCACGTATCCAGCCTGCATCTATAACTCCGTTAAATATCAAGCCCATTACAATCGCTCCTACAACGGCACTAACCATTATACGCCAACTTGCAACTTTAGTATAAATAAGGAATAAACCTCCCAAAATTATAAGAAACGTTGATGTCTCTCCTACTGATCCCGGTATAAAACCAAAGAACATATCTGATATTGAATAGTGTACAGGATTGCTCTGCGCTAAGGTTCCTAATATAGTTTCACCAGATATTGCATCAACATTTGTCGCGCCACCAGCAATTTCTTTAGCTCTCTCTACCGCGCCATGCACCCAAACTTTGTCTCCACTCATCCATGTAGGATAAGCAAAAAACAAGAAAGCACGTATTGTAAGTGCCGGATTCAGGATATTCATTCCTGTACCTCCAAAAACCTCCTTACCTATTATTACACCAAAAATTACTGCCACTGCAAGCATCCATAATGGAATATCTATAGGTACAATAAGTGGCACTAACATACCTGTAACAAGATATCCTTCTTCTACTTCATGTCCTTTTATAACTGCGAAAATAAATTCAACTAAAAGACCTACACCGTAGGAAACGATCACTAAAGGCAGAACAGTTAGCGCTCCCAAAGAGAAATTTTCCCAGGTTAGAAAATTACCAAACACATCTGGCTCACGTATGATTCCATTTGCAGCGTCAATTGCCGCATAATGCTCATAGCCAGCATTAAAAATACCGAACAGCAATACCGGCAACAAAGCCAGAATAACCGTGTTCATTGTGCGCTTTAAGTCATCAACCGCTCTAATGTGCGACCCGTTTTTTGTCGTTTCATTAGGAGTGTAGAGAAAGGTATGTAGCGCATTAAACGCAGGCGCCCACTTTTTACCTTCATAGTCATTTTTCAGACCGTTTAATTTTTCTTTTAATCCCATCCTTTTATCCTATTTCTTTATGCATTGTGTCAAGACCTTTGCGAATGATTGCCTGATGTGGCTGTTTTGATATGCAAACAAATTCTGTCAAAGCAAAATCTTCAGGAGCAACCTCATACATACCCATTTGTTCCATTGAATCCAGATCTTCTACCATACACGCTTTTAAAAGCTGCATTGGGTAAATATCAAACGGAAAAACTTCTTCATAAATTCCTGTAACTACAAAAGCACGATGCTCACCATTAGTATTTGTATCAAGATCATATTCTTTATTAGGAAATAACCATGAAAAGGTCAATGATCTTGTAGGTGATATTTTATTGAAAACAGGTTTATTCCATCCAAAAAACTCATAATCATCTCCTTCAGGAATTGCAACAAACTCTGAGTGATAGAAGCCCAGTGATCCATCTGGCTGCACTTTATCCCCTGTAAGAACATTACCCGAAATTAATCGCGCATGCTCATCTTTAAGACCTGCAGCATATACAAATGTAGAAATCTCTGCTCCTATTTTTGTTCTGTAATATTTAGGAGTTTTTATTTCTGAACCTGAAACAGATATAATACGTTCTGCATTATATTTTCCGGTTAATAAAAGTTCTCCAATTATGACCAGGTTTTCTGCACTAATTGTCCATACAGTTTCACCTTTATTAACTGGGTCTATTTTATTGATTTGAGTACCCACGTTGCCGGCAGGATGCGGCCCGCTAACATTATGTAAAGTCAAATCCTTTAAACCTGTAAATGGTGAAGTTTTACTATGTATTGATACATGCACCGCTCCCGGCGTTAATTTACTCAACGCTGTTATTGCCGCCTGTAATTCTGCTTCCTTTCCTTTTAAAATAAAATCATAATCAGGCGCTAACGGCGCACTGTTATAACCAGAAATAAAGATTGATTTAGGAGCATCTACAGTGTTTGCAATAATATCATAAGGCCGTTGTTTAATAAATGGCCATACTCCAGATTGCAGTAAATATTCTTTTATCGCAACAGCGTCTGCTGTAGCTAAATCTATTACACCTGCATCATGATAAGTTTCCAGACCGTCAGCTTCAATAACAAGATGTGTTATGACCCTTTTAGGACCACGTTTGATCTCAATTAAAGTTCCGCTTACAGGGGAAACAAATTTAATACTTTCGTTAGATTTTGAATAGAAAACGGGCTCGCCTGCTTTGATTTTAGCACCTTCTTTAATTATCATTTTTGCAGTAACTAAATGAAAATCAGAAGGTTTGATCGTGTAAGTTCTTGATTTTGGCGCGTCTGAAATTACTTTTTCAGCTTCACCAACCAGTTTAATATCAAGACCCTTTTTGATCTTAATGTCTTTTGACATAGGGATATTATGTTAAAGTTCTTGTTGTCCCAGTTATTTTCGGGTGGGCAAATTTACAAATTTTACAATGCTAACACACAAGTTAAAGGAATAAAATTGTTAAAGCAAAAAATTAAATCGTTTGCGAAAAAATACTTGCCTAAAGTTTTTAAATTTTAAGCTTTTTGCATTTTTTTTCAAAATATAAAAGGCACGTTATTTGTTTACCTTTGAGTCTGAAATTTAACTTTAGATGAAGCCATTATACCTTTTTTACTTTCTTCTTCTCCCCCTTATCACAACAGCTCAGGAAATTGAAGTTGCAGCTCCAGATTATATTAAAACCGTTCAGTTTAAGGGAAATACGCAACTTAGCCAGTTACCCCTTATACAACTAGGCCAAAGTTTGCTTCTTAGCTTTGATGATATTATAGGTGACGAGGCAGATTATTACTATACAATAGAACATTACAATGCAGACTGGACACCAAGCGTGCTGGTGAAATCTGAATATATGGACGGGTTTGACAACGTACGCATTATTAACTATACAAATTCTGTGAGTACGTTACAACTTTATACTCATTATGAATTATCAATACCTAATAAAAACACCCGCAGACTAACAAAAACCGGCAATTATATGCTAAAAATCCTCAATACTGATGATGAGCTTATTTTTTCCAGAAAATTCATGATTTACAGCAGTGAAGCGACAGTAGGCATTGATATTCTGCGCACACGTGATTTAGAGACTATAGATAAGAAACAAGTGGTGAACTTTAAAATTGACAGCGGGGATAACATTTTAATTAATCCTGATCAAAATGTTAAACCAGTCATTATACAGAATAACGATTTAAAAAATAGCATAGCAAATCTCAAACCTCAATATATAATAGGTAATGTTCTTGAATACAGGTATGATACTGAATCTTCTTTTTATGGAGGGAATGAATTTTTAAGCTTTGAAAATAAAGATGTACGCGCAGCAACTAATGCAATACAGTATATAGAACTACTTAAGCTTTATCATAATTACTTATACATTAACCCTACTCGGGCAGATCAACCTTATACTTACAATCCAGATATAAATGGAAATTTTGTAATCACCACACTACAAGGTCAAAATCCCGATAGTGAAGCAGAATATGTTTGGATTCATTTTGGCTTAAACCACCCTCAACTGCCAGAAGACGAAAATATTTATATCTACGGCAATTTTAATGATTACGTTATTGAAGATGCTTTGAAAATGGAATTTAATCAAAAATCGGGCATTTATGAAAAGGCAGTCTTACTAAAACAAGGTTTCTACAATTACAAATACGTTGTTACTAAAAATGGCCAATTATTACCTTACGATCCAATAAGTGGTGATTTCTGGCAAACCGAAAATGAATATGATGTTATTGTTTATTACAGAGAACCAGGAGGTAGATATGATAAAATCATAGGAGTAGGAAATGCATTATCTACTAATATTTCTAATGTAAGAAGAAACTGATTTTAAAATTCTGTTATATTTAGGGTGTGAAAAATAAACCTGTTAATAGTAAAAGCAGAAAAGCAACGCGTTATAGGGGTGTTGTTTGCCTTAATTGCGATCAACCATTAGATCTTAGCGATCGTTACTGCCCCTATTGCGGGCAAATAAATACAACAAAAAAGCTCTCATTTAAAGACTTCTTTGAGGAGTTCTTTGGGAGTATTTTTTCCTACGATTCTAAATTTAGACGCACCATATCTGCCCTTATTCTGCATCCTGGAAAAATAACCAGAGAATATATTTCAGGGAAACGCACCATGTATTCTAATCCTTTCCGGTTTTATTTTACTGTTTCTATTATCTTTTTTATTCTCTGGGGTTTTACTTCTGGCGTAGGTGACATTCATTTTTCAAACAATAGAAATCCCTTTAAACTAAATTCCAGCTTAAAAGAAGTTCTTAAAAATCCGCAGAGACTTGATTCTTTAAACAAAATCTATGGTAAAGATGATGAAAAGTTAGATTCTGTTGTGAGAGCCATTGTTACGGCAAAGAGGGAGTTGAATGTTAAAGATGAATCGTCAATAACCGAAAATGAGCTTGACACTCTCAATTTTATAAG
>JBALXG010000074.1:0-4409 GCA_036961055.1 Leeuwenhoekiella sp.
CATACTGGATCCTCCTTTGATTTTAGATAATATTTTTTTCTGAAGAGGTAATGGCTTTTCAAAACCTTTATATTCTAAAGTATCTCGTAGAGGTTCTATTAGTTTTTTAAACGGCATAATTATAAATCCTGAATTTTTGTAAATATAGTTGAAAATAAAGGGGGACTTAAATATTGACCTGCTTAAGTTCAATTTTATAAAACGAAAATACCTCGTAGATTAATTGCTATGGGAAGGCAGAGGAAGTTACTTTTTTTTAATAACAAGAGGTTATCAAAATTTGTTATTAGATTGACAGCTTTTCTATATTAAATAGTTGGGTCTGCAGCGCAATTTTGAGCAGTTGAGTATTTAACCAGATCAGAACGATTTTCAGAGTAAATTTGACGATTTTTCAGGGTTTAAGAGGGGTTTTTAAATTTTGTTTTTAGAACGGGTATTTTCTTCCTTTGATAATCTAACTCTTACTGAGTAATTTATTAATGTGGTAAATATAATTAGTGAAAGAGAGCGCCAATCCCACCAGGCGTAAAATAAATAACTATCAACAAAAAGGGGTAAACATGCAATTACTTATACCCTATAAATCAAAAAAGCCTCTTAAAAATTAATTTAAGAGGCTTTATAAATATTATAAGCGGTCTGGACGGGACTCGAACCCGCGACCCCATGCGTGACAGGCATGTATTCTAACCAGCTGAACTACCAGACCAATATTTAAAGAACTTGCTTGAAAAAAACCGCTTCAGCGGTTCCGATCTTGCGGATGCAAATATACACCCTCTTTTGAAGTACGCAAACTATTTTTGCAAAAATTTTAAAGTCATAAAAATTTCTGTCTTTCTACCAGAAAAGTGGTGAGAATTGAACCCAAGCCCAGCTGAATATCTGCCGCTATATACTTAATTTTATACTGTGCACACCGCATTTTTAGTGTGTTAAAGTAAGTTTTCACATTTTTTGAGTAACCTTCTCTTATATTATCTGCAAACACATTGATATACTTGCCCGTCTCGAGATCTATAAAACGTTTTGGGGTGTTATCGAAATCAAAATTGAGTTCTGTAGCGCCATCGTAGGTATGAAAGAGCACAACTTCATGTTTATTGTACTTAAGATGTTGCAAGGCTTCAAATAGATTTTCCTGATCAATATCATTTTGAAACATGTCGCTAAAAAGAAAAACCATTGAACGGCGTTTTAATTTTTCGGCAATTAAATGCAGATTTGCGTATGTTTCTGTTTTAATCTCTGTGGGGGTGTTTATAACAGTTTTATTAAGTTGATCAAGCAACATATGATGATGGCGCTCACTGCCTTTCTCTGGAGCATAAAAATCATAACCTTCCCCATAAATACTCAATCCCACTGCATCTCGCTGTTTTTTCATGAGTTGCATGATCGCAGCGGCAGACAAAACGGAAAACGAAATTTTATTTAAAGCGTTTAAGTCACCCGACTTAAAATCGGGATAATGCATTGAGCTGCTGTTATCAATTATAAGATGGCAACGTAAATTTGTCTCTTCTTCGTAACGCTTTGTATACAACTTATCTGTGCGAGCAAAAAGCTTCCAGTCTATGTGCTTTGTGCTTTCGCCTGAATTGTAAACTTTATGCTCGGCAAATTCTGCAGAAAACCCATGAAACGGACTTTTATGCATACCTGAAATAAAGCCTTCAACAACCTGACCTGCGAGCAGTTCTAAGTTGTTGAAGCCAGTAATTTCATTAAGTTTTGCCTGTATATCCACTTAAAATGGTTTTACTCTGCAATACCGTCTACAATACCGTAAGCAACAGACTCATCTGCTCCCATCCAGTGATCACGGTTAAAATCTTTCATTATTTTTTCAAAAGATTGTCCACAATTATCTGCAAGTATTTGTGCGCTCAATTCTTTAGTCTTTAATATTTCCATAGCAGTGATCTCTATATCACTTGCCTGACCACGTGCGCCACCGCTAGGCTGATGTATCATCACTCTTGCATGAGGTTGTATGAATCTTCGGCCTTTTTCACCTACAGAAAGTAAAATACTGCCCATACTTGCCGCAAGACCGGTGCAAATTGTAGAAACCGGACTTTTAATTGATTTTATCGTGTCATAAATAGAAAATCCAGAGGTTACATAACCGCCGGGGCTGTTTATATAAAATTGTATCTCATGATTATTTAAAGCATCCAGATACAGAAGACGATCTACTACATGTTTTGCAGATTTGTCATCTACCGCTCCCCAGAGAAAAACTTTACGTTCAGAAAGTAATTTTGAATCTATAAGATCTTGTGCTTTCGCTTTTTTATCCATAATAGTATTTTTAATGTGATTTTTAATTCAATATTCTGTACTACTGAATCTGTACTTCAAATATCGAATTATTTTTAGTCAGAGACTACAAATTGAAAGTTTACTAAAATAAAAAAGGTTTGGCTCAAAGCCAAACCTAATATTCTTATTGTGCCTTAGGCTTAAAGTAAATTATCAATTGCCTCTGTATATACATTTTTAGGAGCAACGCCTACCTGACGGCCTACGAGCTCACCATTTTGAAACATCAATACAGTAGGGATATTTCTAACACCATATTTAGCTGCAAATTCCTGATTAGCGTCTACGTCTACTTTACCTATAACGGCCTTGCCTTCATATTCTTTACTAATCTCTTCAATAACTGGTCCTACCATTCTACAAGGCCCACACCACGCTGCCCAAAAGTCAACTAAAACTGGTTTATCTGATTGCAACACAGTCTCATCAAATGTTGCGTCTGTTATTTCTATTGCCATAACTTGATTATTTTATTTTTATAATACAAAATTAGTCAATTATTATTCCAAAGCTTACATCTGTCAAATTAGATTTGACTATCCGGGCATCAGTTAATTTGATTTGTATAAAAATCGGCACTATTGGGTTAATTATCGGGATAAATAGCTATTAAATGAGTCCTTATTTTAGCGCTTATTTCATCCCCGTTTTCATCAGTTATCTTTAATATGTTTGAATTAATTACAGGCATGTGGCAGGATATACAGTTCTTGCCTGAAGCAAGACGTTGTGCCTCAGGTAAGGCACAGTGAGCGCTGGCCATGCCTGAATTATGACAGCTCATACATTTTTGAAGAAATAAACCAGTGTTGCCTCTTTCTTTTTTGTGTGGACTATGACATGTTGTACAATCCATTTTTTCACTTTTTTTAAAGCATTTACTTGCCGTAAATAGTCCGTATTGATTACCATGAACATCAAGGGTTTTTAAACTGCCAGTATCATAATTAGGTTCAGAAAATCTGTCTAATGTGTCTCCTGCCAGAAAAGTGAAGGGTTTTCCTTGTTTTTGCACACGCACGCCAGAGTGGCACAATGCGCAAACATCAAGCTTCTGTTGCTGCCCCAGATTGTTATAAGATGTAATGTGTTTTGCTTTCGCGAAAGCGGGATTTGCTTTGTGAAAGCTTACATGTTCTGCTGCCGGACCATGGCACCGCTCACAATCAATATGTTCTATGAGTTGATTTTTTATATAACGATTCCCCATATTTAACCCTACAACTTCCTGGGCATATGTGGCGTGGCACTCCAGACATCTGGCACCTACAGGGCGTAACTGATGCAAACTGCCAGATGGATATCCCGGACTATTAACCCAGCTTTGCGTAGGAGTAAAGTATGAAACCTGAAGTTGAAATAACTTGTCATCTTGCCAGGTGAGATATGATTGCCCTTTTGTACCCGAACCTACTACAAGATCTATTTTATCACGCTGAATAATTCTATTAGGATTCTTATAATGAGATTCCTCAAAAAATGAAGAATCTTCTGCAACCATTTTTAGATAGAATTCTGAACCAATTTCTAAAGTATTTCCAATAGGCTGAAAATCACCTAAAATAGACCGATTATTAGCCTTTTCAAGCGATTTATAATGAGCTGTTTCCCTGTGTGATGCAACGATATTGGCATGACATTCTATACAAGTTTCAGAACCAGCAAAACCCTTGCCATTCTGGTGTACGGCTACAGGCGTGATAGGGTAGTAGCTATAATTTTTATCACCCGAATTAAACTGAAAGTAAAGCCATGATACCAGAATTACCAGAATCAAAAACGCGGCAGCAATACTCCTTTTTTTATTCAAGTTTTAGTAGAATAATTTTTTAATTGAGTTTATAGTGTATGTTTTCAGCATCTAGCGTTTGAAGAAGTTCGTTGCAAATTTTTACTTTTTTCCTCCTGCTAGGCATGTGAATTGATATTTTTTCGCTTGGTTCGAAAATGTAAAAATGTAATGATTGATCGCCCCGATGATGAAAAAGAATATCTTTAATCTCATTAATACGTTTCTCTTTTACGTCTTTTATATCAAGGTTTATAGTCAGTTTTTTTCCATAAGTTTCCATGACATC
>JBALXG010000074.1:4419-9398 GCA_036961055.1 Leeuwenhoekiella sp.
CATGACATCCTGCAATTGCATAAAGCTGTTATATTGCATGCGAGGATCACCTTTTTTACCTGTATCTCTGTTTACCCAACCCTCTTTTATAAACACTTTCATGTGCACAAAGCTGCTAGGAATGAGAAAGTGTCTGAATTTTAAGTAGTCTTCACCAAAAATCCTAAATTCAAAAGATTCGTCAAAATCTTCAACTGTAAAAGTAGCCCAGCCTTTACCGTTTTTAGAAGTACGGTGCTGAATATCTGAAATTACACCGCCAAAGGTAAGTTCGCGATTTAGAAAATCATTCATATGATTAAAATCGGTGACTTTGGCATTGCAAAAATTGGTCATTTCGAGCTGAAAATCGTCCAAAGGATGGCCTGAAATGTAGATTCCTACAACATCTCTTTCGCGTTTAAGTTTTTCCATAGTTCCCCATTCTTCACAGGGAGGAACCAGAGGTTCTGGAATTTGCACATCACTGGCATCGCCAAATAAACTCACCTGCGCCGAATTTTCATTTTCCTGAAATTTTGCTCCGTACTTAACAGCCTTTTCCAGAAAGGTAATTCCGTCGCCTTCGTCTTTAAAATATTGAGCCCGATGTGTGCTGGTAAAGCTGTCAAAACCGCCTGCAAAAGCAAGGCTTTCTAAAGCTTTCTTATTTGCAGCGCGCAAATCAATACGTTTAGCAAGATCAAAAACGCTTCGATAAGGGCCGTCAGTTCTACTTTCTACAATTGTTTTTACGGCGTTTGCACCAACGCCTTTTACTGCACCCATCCCAAAACGTACAGCGCCTCTGCTATTTACCGTAAACTTTCTAAAAGATTCATTTACATCTGGTCCTAAAACTTCAAGACCCATACGGCGACATTCTTCCATAAAGAAAGTGACTTGTTTAATGTCGCTCATGTTGTTAGAAAGTACAGCGGCCATATATTCTGCAGGATAGTGCGCTTTAAGATAAGCCGTCTGATAGGCAATCCAGGCATAACAAGTAGAATGCGATTTATTAAAGGCATAGGCCGCAAAAGCTTCCCAATCTTTCCATATTTTTTCTAAAACTTTTCTGTCATGGCCGTTTTTTTCGCCACCATCAAGAAACTGTGGTTTTAGTTTTTGCAGTAGAGAAAATATCTTTTTCCCCATCGCTTTTCGCAGGACATCTGCATCACCTTTACTAAAGCCTGCCAGTTTTTGCGAAAGTAGCATCACCTGTTCCTGGTAAACAGTAATCCCGTAGGTTTCTTCCAGATATTCCTGCATATCTGCAAGATCATACGTGATGTCTTCATCACCATGTTTACGGGCGATGAAACTTGGTATATACTCCATAGGGCCTGGCCTATAGAGTGCATTCATTGCAATAAGATCTTCAAAAACGGTAGGTTTTAAAGCCTGCATGTGTTTTTGCATCCCGGGAGATTCATATTGAAAAATCCCTACGGTATCACCGCGTTGAAAGAGTTCATATGTTTTTAAATCATCGAGCGGAAAGTTATCAGGATCGAGATCTACATCATGTTTGATCTTTACAAGTTTAACTGTGTCTTTTATAAGCGTAAGGGTTTTTAAACCCAAAAAGTCCATTTTTAAGAGTCCCGCTTCTTCTACAACACTGTTATCAAATTGTGTGACATAAAGATCAGAATCTTTAGCTGTTGCGACCGGCACAAAATTAGTGATATCATCTGGCGTAATTATCACCCCGCAGGCGTGAATCCCGGTATTACGTACAGAGCCTTCCAATTTCCTGGCTTGTCTTAATGTTCTTCCTTCCAGATCATCACCTTCAGAAAGCGCAATGAGTTCGTTTACTTTAACTAAATCATCAGAGCGAAATTTTTTCTTCAGATCAGCATCTGTTTGTCCGAAGATTTTATTCAGCTTAGACATATTAGGAATAAGCTTTGCGATGCGATCTGCATCTCCCAGTGGCAGATCGAGTACTCTCGCCGTATCCCGAATAGAAGATTTTGCGGCCATTGTACCATACGTAATAATCTGCGCTACCTGATTTGAACCATATTTATTGATTACATAATCCATCACGCGGCTACGCCCTTCATCATCAAAATCAATATCAATATCTGGCATGCTCACCCTGTCTGGATTAAGAAAACGCTCAAACAGTAAATCATATTTAAGCGGATCTATATTTGTAATCCACAAACAATAAGCCACTACACTTCCTGCTGCAGAGCCACGACCGGGGCCTACTGAAACACCCATTTTACGAGCTTCCCTAATAAAGTCTTCAACTATTAAGAAATAACCGGGATAACCTGTATTTTCAATTACACTAAGTTCAAAATCAAGCCTGTCTATTATAACTTGCGTTAGCTCAGGATATCTTTTTTTAGCGCCTTCATAAGTAATGTGCCGCAGATATTTATTTTCTCCACGTTTACCTGCATCGTCTATATCATCTGCAACAAGAAATTTTTCCGGAATTGTAAAGGCGGGGAGGAGAACACTGCGTGCCAGAGTATAGGCTTCAATTTTATCTACCACTTCCTGAATATTACTTATCGCCTCCGGAAGATCTTTAAAGAGCGCCTTCATTTCTTCAGCATCTTTAAAATAATATTCCTCGTTAGGCAGTCCATAACGGTAACCTCTTCCTCGTCCTTTTGGTGTGGCTACTTTCTCACCATCTTTTACACAGAGTAAAATGTCATGCCCTTCTGCATCTGCTTTATCAATGTAGTAGGTGTTATTTGTTGCGACTAATTTTACTTCATGTTTTTGAGAGAAGTCTGTTAAAACCTGGTTTACCCTGTTTTCATCTTCCTGACCATGACGCATGATCTCGATGTACAGGTCATCTGCAAATTTTTCCTTCCACCAGAGGAGTGCTTCTTCGGCTTGTTTTTCTCCAAGATTTAATATTTTACTGGGAACCTCACCATATAAATTTCCCGTAAGTACAATGAGATCTTCTTTATACAGTTCAACAACTTCCCTGTCAATACGGGGCACATAATAAAAACCGGCAGTGTAGGCAACGGAAGCCATTTTTGCCAGATTATGATAACCGTTTTTATTTTTAGCTATAAAAACAATCTGATAGCCATTATCTTTTTGAGATTTATTTTTATGATCGAGGCAAACATTAAGTTCTAAGCCTACGATAGGTTTTATAAAATTTTCTGTGGTAGGTTTTCCTTCGGCTTCAAGTTCTTTATTAATTTTTGTTGCCGCGCTATTATGGGCTGTTACAGCTTTTACAAAGTGAAAAGCGCCCATCATATTTCCCGTATCTGTTATCGCGACACCGGGCATTTCATATTTTTTTGCTGCGCTTACCAGATCCTGAACGCTGGCTGTAGATTGTAATATTGAAAACTGAGAGTGATTATGCAGATGAACAAAGTCAACTTTTTTAAGCTGAGCCTCATTTTCTTTTATTTCTTCTCTTGAAATATCGCTTTTATCGGCTTTTTGTAAAACCCGACGAATTTCATCTGAAGCAGCTTTTAAATTTATATGTTTAAGACCAACGCGTTTTACAGGAGCAGGATGCACTTCTGAAAAATCTTCAAAATATCCTGCAGGAACGTCTAATTCTTCCTTTGTGAAAATACGGCGGCGTACCAGTTCAAAAAAGCAACGGGTTGTTGCCTCAACATCTGCGGTCGCGTTATGCGCTTCATTAAAGGGTTTTGAAAATAAATACTGATGTAATTCTGTAAGTGTGGGAAGTTTAAATTTACCGCCACGCCCACCGGGAATTTGGCACAATTGCGCGGTAGTTTCTGTACAGGTGTCAAGAACAGCTAATTCCTGCAACTGGTTAGAAACGTCGAGTCTGTGAAACTCAGCTCCCATAATATTGATGTCAAAACCTACATTTTGACCAACTACAAATTTGGTTTTATCAAGAGCCTGCTTAAAAAGTCCCAAAACTTCTCCTAACGGAGCACCATCCCGTATTGAAAGTTCTGTAGAAATACCATGAATACGTTCTGCATCGTAAGGAATGTCAAAACCATCTGGGCGTATGAGATAATCCTGATGCTCCAGCAATTTGCCCATATCGTCGTGCAACTGCCAGGCGATTTGTATAGCTCTTGGCCAGTTGTCGCCGTCAGTTATAGGTGCATTCCAGTCTCTGGGAAGTCCTGTGGTTTCGGTATCAAAAATAAGGTACATCGCTGTGAATCTTTGGTTTGGGGTATGACTAATTTCGCTTTAAGCGAAACGTAAAAAACAGTCTAAAATTATTAAAAATTGGCGCTTATCCGAAACAAAGTTTTGAGGAGTTGTTAACGAAAAAAACCGAGCCACAAGGCTCGGTTTATATATTATTTAAAATGCTGGAATTAAGCTACAGTCTCTAAAGTTTGCACTTTACTTAATGCAGTCTCAACACTATTACGCTGTGTTTTAATTAGGTTCTCAACAGTAGGTGGCAAATTAGGCTCAGCGAGTAATTCATTGTACTCTTTAATAGCTGCTTTCTCACCGCGTACAGCTTCTTCCAGAACAGCTTCATCATTATTATTTGATACGGCAGATTTTAAATCCATCCATGCTCTATGAACATCACCTTTAAAGCTAGTTCCTTTATCTGGAGTCTCACCATAACTGGTAATTTCCTGCTTCAATTGATGGCCAAAATCATATCTTTCTTTAGCACGTAAAGTAAAAAACTGCTTTAAATTAGTGCTTTTCACGTTATCAGCCGCGTTTTTATACCCAGCTTCAGCGTCGTAATTTTTGGTTAATAATTCGTTTAATTTATTTGAAATTTTTTCTGAATACTTCATCTTCAAGTTCATTTTTAATTAGCAATGCTTTCTTATAGTAAGGAGATGCGCATTGTTAACATCCACTATTAATATAAGGGTTGAGAGCCCTGATTGCAAATAATTTAAGAGTCTTTAACGGTCTGGGGCCAGTTTTAACAGAAACAAAAAATCCGGAAATAAATTCCGGATTTTTAATGGTTTTAAGCCGATTTTTACGCTAAAGTTTCAAGAGCTTTT
>JBALXG010000075.1:0-9295 GCA_036961055.1 Leeuwenhoekiella sp.
TTATGGAAATTATAAATTATCACATCGAAGTTGGGGAGATCTTTTATTAAAGAAGGAACAAGATAATATTCAGGTTACTAAACAGATCATTGAAGTCTTTTTTAACAATCCTATGACTGAAAGCAATTCTGAAGAGTGGAAAGCCAAAGTGTATATGCCTTTAAAATAAAAAGCTCCGTAAATTTTACGAAGCTTTTTATAATTAAATATTTTTCAGTTTTAAACTACAGTTGCTTCTGTTGAATTTACAGTTACAATATTTCCATTTACCAGAATGTCAAGATCCTCACCTTCATTCAGGCTAAAGTTAAAATTCTCTTTGGTTATAGCAACTTTTAGAATCTGTTGTCTAAAGTTTATTTTAAAAGAAAAACCATCCCAAGCATCTGGCATTTTAGGTGAAAATGATAACTTATCATTTTCTATTCGCATACCTCCAAAACCTTCAACAACGCTCATCCAGGTTCCTGCCATACTAGTAATGTGCAAGCCTTCGTGAACTTCTTTGTTATAATCGTCAAGATCAAGACGTGAAGTTCTTAAATAGAACGTGTAAGCTTGTTCCATCTTATAAAGATCTGCTGCAAGTATTGAATGCACACAAGGGCTTAGTGATGATTCATGAACTGTAAATGGCTCGTAAAAATCGTAATGCTTAACTAACTCTTCTTTAGTAAAACGATCACTAAAGAAATAAAAGCACTGTAAGGTATCTGCTTGTTTAATATATGGAGAACGTAAAATACGATCCCATGACCATTTCTGGTTAATAGGACGTTCGTTTTTACTTAGATCTGCAACGGTAACTAATTCTTTATCTAAAAAGCCGTCCTGCTGTAGATAAATCCCTTTCTCTTCAGAAAAATTGAAATACATTTTATCTGCCACTTCCTTCCACGCGGCTATTTCGTCTTCCTGTAAATTGGTTTTTTCTGTAATACGATTATAGTCAGAAGCGCTTTCATCGGCTACTTTAGCCGCTTGCTCAACTGCATATTCCATACACCATTTGGCCAGATAATTCGTGTAGAAATTATTGTTTACGTTATTCTCATATTCATTAGGACCTGTAACTCCCAGAATAACATATTTGCCTTTTTGGGTGGAAAAAGTGGCTCTCTGCTTCCAAAATCGGGCTACAGCAATGATAACCTCAAGTCCTTTCTCAGGAATATAGCTATAATCACCAGTGTAACGCACATAATTATAAATAGCAAAGATCATTGCCCCATTACGATGTATTTCTTCAAATGTGATTTCCCACTCGTTGTGACATTCTTCACCGTTCATGGTTACCATTGGGTATAATGCTGCACCGTCTGTAAAACCTAATTTTTCAGCATTTTCTATCGCTTTATCAAGCTGATTATAGCGATAGGTAAGTAGATTTCTGGCTACCTGCTGGTCTTTGGTCGCCATATAAAAAGGGATGCAATATGCTTCTGTATCCCAATATGTACTACCACCGTATTTCTCGCCGGTAAATCCTTTTGGTCCTATATTAAGTCGGGCATCTTTACCTAAATAAGTATGGTTAAGTTGCATGATATTAAATCTGATTCCCTGCTGTGCTTTTACATCACCATCAATCGTTATATCTGCCATAGCCCAGATATCTGCCCATTCCTGAATCTGATCTTTTAGCATGGCATCGTAACCCTTGCTTACCGCCTGATCTAAAACTGCACTTGCCGAAGTAAGTAATTCATCTTTATCATGATTAAAAGACGTTACGTAACCGGCAAATTTATTAATACCAAAGGTCTCACCTTCTTTAATATCGGTCTCATAAATATGACCAATATAATTTTCTGACTGATTTGTTTTTCGCGAAAGCGAAATAGGCCTTCCATTTACCGTAAGCTTGTTTACCATCGCAGTACATACGTAGAAAAAAGTTTTCATCGTATGCGCCATGATATAGGCTTTATTATCATCCTCGCTTACTGAAAGTGTATTCCAGAACTTATCATCCCAGTTTGTATCTTCATTTGTTATACCGCTGTCGAGATAAGGCTCATAGCTTATGGTAGCATCCTGATTAAGTGGTGTGACTTCATATTTTATAGCGCCAAGCTCATCAATATTAATACTTAGAAAACGTTTTGCCTTTACTTTCACAACAACACCATTTGCAAGTGTTGCCTGAAAACTACGGCCCAACCACCCTTCTTTCATATTTAATTCTCTACGGAAATCTGAAATACTGGTACAGGTATTTAAATCGAGAGATTCACCATTTATGGTGACTTTTATACCTATCCAGCTGGGTGCGTTAAGTACTTTTGCAAAATACTCAGGGTAGCCGTTTTTCCACCAGCCTACGCGGGTTTTATCAGGATAATAAACACCCCCGATATAACTTCCCTGAAAGGTCTTGCCGCTGTAATCTTCTTCAAAATTAGCTCGCTGCCCCATGGCTCCATTACCTATACTAAACAGGCTTTCTGAAGATTTGACTCGATCTTTATCAAAACCTTCTTCAATTATTGACCAGGGTGCGGGAACAATGTAATCTTGATTCATAATTTATGCCTTCAATAATTTATCTATAAAATCTGTATCAATTTCTGTAAAATCTTTAAAAATATATTGGGCTTCATAAAGGGTGTCTTTATCGCCAATACCTACGCTTATCATTTCTGCAATATTTGCAGCCTGAACACCTGCAATTGAATCTTCAAATACAATTGCATTAGTAGGAAGAATATTTAATTCTTTTGCTCCTATAACAAACACCTCAGGATCTGGTTTTGCTTTCTTAACAGCATTGCCATCAACAATCACCTGAAAAGTATCATATAAATTTACCCTTTTAAGTATAGGACCAGCATTTTTACTTGCAGAGCCTAAAGCCATGGGAACGTTCAGTTTTTTAATATAATCAAGCACCGGCATTACTCCCGGTAGAATATCTTTTTCGCTCATGTTTTCTATATAGCTTAGATACTCTTCATTTTTCTTTACCAGCCACTTTTCTTTATCTTCTTGTGTGGCTGTCATTCCTCCTATTTCAAGCAATAACTCAAGCGATCTAACGCGGCTAACACCTTTAAATGCTTCATTTTGCTTTTCTGTAAAATCAAATCCTAAATCTTTTGCAAGATTGTGCCAGGCCAGGTAATGAAAACCTGCTGTATCTACAATAACGCCGTCAAGATCAAATATAAATCCCTTCTTAGTATTATCCATTATTTATGTGGGGGTGAGATTAATTATAGGCTACGCGTTGATTCACGTTGCACAAGGCTGGTCTCAATGTATGTAGTACCATATTCTTCATCTTCTTCTTCAGGACGCTGAAGCTTATTGATAAGAATCTCTGCGGCTTTTCTACCCATTTCTTCTCCATGTTGACTTACAGTCGTAAGGCTAGGAATAAAATTCTCTGAAAGCAGACCATCTGTAAAGCATACTAGAGAAACATCTTCTGGTATTTTTTTGCCTTCTTTATGTAAAAATCTCGCTGCATTTACTGCAAAAAGCTCATTAACGGTGAAAATACCGTCAATGTCATTTTTCTTTATAAAGTCTGCAATTTTCTTTTGAGCTGCTTCATCGCACTCATCAATATTATCAAGCTTTAGAATAAGTTTTTTATCTACTTTAATTCCGAAATCTTCTAAAGCTTCCATGTATCCTTCTGTACGCAAACGACCTACACTTACATAATCTTTAGTAGTAAGTATAGCTATTCTTCTACATCCGGTTTTAAGCATATGGGTTACGCCATTTTTAGCTCCGGCCTTATCATCTATAAGAACTCTGTCGCAGGCAATACCTTCTACAACCCGATCAAACATAACCACCGGCATACCCTGTTCTATTACCTCATTAAGGTGATGGTAATCTTCTTTCAACATGGTTTCTTTAGCCACAGAAAGTATAAAACCATCTGTGCTTCCGTTTGCAAGAAGCTCCATATTGAGTACTTCTTTATCAAAATCATTATTTGATAAACAAATGATCACATTGTAATTATGCTCACGCGCCATCATCTCAATACCTCGTATTACCGTGGTAAAAAAGTGATGAACTATCTGGGGGATAATTACGCCTATAGTATTAGTCTTTCTGTTTTTAAGACTTAAAGCTATATTGTTAGGCCTGTAGTTGTATAATTTGGCAAATGCCTTAATTTTTTCGCGTGTCTCTTCACTTATTTCCGGACTATCGCGTAATGCTTTCGAAACTGTAGAAATAGAAACATTGAGTTCCTTAGCGATCAGTTTTAATGTTAGTTTTCTTCTCATAATTTTCAATAGCCGTAAAGATAATGATTCTTGTAAAACATAAATTTGTTTTCCGCACACTTAAACCCTAAAATAGTAAAACTATGCAACGAAAACGTTTTTTATGGATAAAATGTTTAATTTTCAAGCCCTAAACGCTCAAATTAAAAATAAACACTAATTAGCAATGAAAAGACTGATTTTGCTCTCAATTCTCGCGGCTTCATTACAAGCATGTCAAGTTAACAAAACCGAAGACTCTGACAAAGAAGAAGTTGCAAATTTATCGTATTCTGAAAAATACCGCCCGCAATATCACTTTTCGCCAGAAGCACACTGGATGAACGATCCTAACGGACTCGTTTTTAATAAGGGAATTTATCATCTTTTCTATCAATATTACCCAGAAGACATCAAATGGGGACCAATGCACTGGGGTCATGCAACGAGCAAAAATCTTAAAGACTGGCAAAATAAGCCCGTTGCTTTATATCCTGATTCGTTAGGTTATATATTTTCAGGCAGTGCAGTTGTAGACCTTAAAAACAGTTCGGGTTTTGGCACAACAGACAATCCGCCGCTGGTAGCTATGTTTACTTATCATAATGCCGAAGGAGAAAAAGCCGGGGATTTAAATTATCAAACCCAGGGTATTGCTCATAGCACAGATAATGGGGACACCTGGACAAAATATAAGGGCAACCCTGTAATTGCTAATACAGACAACCAGAAAGACTTTAGAGATCCTAAGCTCTTCTGGCATGAAGCTTCTCAAAAATGGATTCTCGTTCTTGTAGCTGGTGATCATGCAAACATCTATAATTCTACTAATTTAAAGGACTGGCAGTACTTAAGTGATTTTGGCAATGATCGAGGCGCACATGGCGGCGTTTGGGAATGTCCTGATTTATTTGAACTTAAAGCCAATAATGGTGAGTCCAGATGGGTTTTATTTATAAGCATTAATCCGGGGGCGCCTAACGGCGGCTCAGGTACGCAGTATTTCATAGGAGATTTTGATGGAAAAACGTTTACCTCAGATCAAAAGGAAGAAAAATGGCTAGACCTGGGCCGTGATAATTATGCCGGAATCACATTTAATAATCTACCGGAAGATGAACGCACTTTTATAGGCTGGATGAGCAACTGGGATTATGGGCAGCAAACTCCTACCGAAAAATGGCGCAGCTCTATGACGCTTCCGCGAAAGCTTGAATTGTTTAAAGACAGCACTAATTATTATGTAAGTAATTATCCCGTAGAACAAATTACAAAAGACCTTAATTATTTTTCGCCAGAACAAAAAGATAAGCAAAAACTAGTTTTTACAGATTCACTTTTACAACAGTCTAATCTTAAATTTGAACTCCCAAAACCGCTGGCAGATTTTAAAATTATCTATAGCAACTCGCAAGGCGATAGTCTTAAAATAAATTATAATAAAGCCGAAAATCATTTTTACCTTGATCGCAGTAAAGCTGGTGTTGATGATTTTTCTGATGCATTTGCACAAACCATAATGCAGGCCCCTGCACATTTTAAAGATGATAATACTGCTGAAATTTCTATCTTCACAGACCAGTCTTCTATCGAGTTTTTTGCAGATGGAGGCTCGACGGTTTTAACAGCACAGATTTTTCCGCATATACCATATAATACTTTTACAATAATCTCAAATGACGAACCAAAATCAATTAAACTTGCCCATATTTCTTCAATATGGAATAAACCTAACAACCAAACTATAAATTAATGAAAGCAGTTCAACAATGGTCTGTCACCGTCGCCCTCGCAGGATTTCTCTTTGGTTTTGACACCGTAGTAATTTCTGGTGCAAACCTACCTATAAAAGAATTATGGCACACCTCGCCATTATTTCACGGTACATTTATAATGTCTATGGCACTTTGGGGAACCGTTTTAGGTTCGCTTTTTGGCGGTATTCCCTGTGATAAACTGGGTCGTAAAAAAACACTGGTCTGGATAGGCTTATTATTTTTAATCTCTGCCCTTGGCTCCGCCTTTGCGCCAGACCCTTATACCTTTTCATTCTTCAGGTTTGTAGGTGGTGTAGGTGTAGGAGCGTCATCTGTCGCTGCTCCCACATATATTTCAGAAATTTCATCTGCAAAAAGCCGTGGGAGGCTGGTAGCTTTATATCAATTTTTCCTAGTTTTTGGTATTTTAATCGCGTTTCTTTCAAACTACATGTTACAAGGTTTTCAGGGAGATAATGACTGGCGCTGGATGCTGGGCGTAGAAGCAATTCCTGCAATTATATACTGCTTACTGGTGATGCAGGTTCCTAAAAGTCCGCGATGGCTTTTGTATAAAAAACAAGCAAGACAGCAGGCTCTTGAAGTTTTACAAAAAATATTTGACCCAGAAGAAGCCGAGTTTCAGCTTGAGGAGATTCAAAAAGATCTTGAGACTAATAAGGCAGACGTAAATCTGTTTTCAAAGCGTTTTAAAAAACCACTCGTTTATGCCTTTTTAATTGCCGCTTTTAATCAATTATCGGGTATAAATTTCATATTGTATTACGCTCCAGAGATTCTTGAAAAAGCCGGACTTGCAGAGCAGGATTCACTTTTTAATTCTATTTCTATAGGTGTTGTGAATTTGATTTTCACACTAATAGGTATGCAACTTATAGATCGCCTGGGTCGTAGAATTTTATTAATAATAGGTTCTATAGGTTACATTGTTAGCCTTGCAACAGTTGCCTGGTGCTTTTATGCCGGTGGTAGTTCTGGCGTTCTCCTTGCTTTTATTCTGGTATTCATTGCCAGTCACGCTGTGGGACAGGGAGCGATTATCTGGGTATTTATATCAGAGATATTTCCTAATAAAGTACGTGCATACGGGCAATCCTGGGGTACAGGGACACATTGGGTTTTTGCGGCATTAATCACGCTTTTAACACCTGTTTTTCTGGATTCAGAATCTGGAATATTTGCAGAAAATCCGTGGCCCATATTTGCCTTTTTTGGTGTTATGATGGTGCTTCAGTTAATTTTCGCAACATTTTATATGCCGGAAACAAAGGGAATTTCGCTGGAAGAACTAGAAAAGAAAATTTTAAGCTAAATGAAAAAACAATTTGATATTGTTTCCTTTGGTGAAATCCTGTGGGATATTTTCCCTGACGGAAAAGCATTAGGTGGCGCCCCGCTTAACGTGGGGCTACGCCTTCTTTCGCTTGAAGCGAAATTAACTATGATAAGCCGTTTAGGAACAGACGCGCTCGCCGAAGAAACACTGGCTGCTCTAGACAAATACGACTTGCCGCAGGAATTTATACAGGAAGATGAAAATCTTGAAACGGGACAGGTTCTGGTGACTTTAGATAAAACTGGAAGCGCTTCTTATGAAATAAAACAGCCTGTAGCCTGGGATAATATTGAACTTACCGAAGCTAATAAAAATAGGGTTGCAGAAGCAGATTGTTTTATTTTTGGTTCACTCGCCGCTCGCAGCGAGTCGTCTCGCAATACTTTAAAAGAATTGCTTGCCGTATCAAAAAAAGCGGTTTTTGATGTAAACTTCAGGGCTCCTCATTATAAAATGGCAGAAATTGTGCAGCTTATGAAGCAGGTGCAATTTGTAAAAATGAATGAAGAAGAGCTAACGGAAATCAAAAAGTTTCTGGATATAAAATCCCAGACCATGGAAGATTGCCTGAAAGAAATTAGCAAACAAACCGAAACGCCTACAATTTGTGTAACCTGTGGTGATGCAGGCGCGGTACTTTGGCAAAATAATCATTTATACAGTCATTCTGGCTACAGCACAAAGGTTATTGATACTGTGGGAGCGGGTGATTCTTTTCTCGCGGGGCTTTTATATAAACTTAATGAAGATGTAAATAAGCCGGAACAAGCACTTGCTTTTGGTTGCGCGCTTGGTGCTTTAGTTGCTGGCTTTAAAGGTGCAAATCCCGAAATTTCAATGGAAACTATTCAGAAAAAAATGGACTCACAAGACTAAAAATCGGTGTTTTTATGCTAAAATCGGTTAACTAACGGCCATTTTTTCGCATAAATCAAGCGTATCCTGCACGTCCTGCAACGTAGTTCGCGGATTGATAAGACACATGCGCAAAACCACCATTCCGTTTAAATAAGTGGTGACAAGCATCGCTTCTCTCGATTCTACCACAAGCTGGGAGATTTTACGATTGAGATCATCAAGTTCGTTTTCCGTAAGCTTACTGGCTATGGGATTATATCTAAAGTTGATTACAGCAAGTGTTGCCGGGGAAACAACTTCCCACAAAGCGCTTCCGCGTAAAATACTTTCTGTTTTTTCGGCAAGATCAATGTTATATTGTATCGCTGTGCGAAAAGCATTAAGACCAAAAGTTTTGACGCTCATATAAAACTTAAGCGCTCTAAAACGTCTTGTAAGCTGAATGCCGTGATCGTAGAAATTTATTTCAGAAGAATTTCCTTCTACATCCTTAAGATATTCTGGTTTTTCGGTAAAAGTTCCACTCAACCATTTGTGATTTCGCACTAATAAACAACCCATTTCATACGGCTGATAAAACCATTTATGAGGATCTACGGTTAGAGAATCTGCCTTTTCTATTCCTTTAAGAAGGTTTTTGCCATCTCTTGCCAGTATTGCCGCACCACCATAAGCGCCGTCAATATGAAACCAAAGATCTTCCTTTTTACAAATTTTAGCCAGTTCTTCAAGCGGATCTACAGTTCCTGTATTTGTAGTTCCGGCCGAAGCGATAAAACAAAATGGTTGCCAGCCTTCAAGCCTGTCTTTATTTATAGCGTTCTTTAATTTATTAATGGAAACTTTAAATTCCATATCTGTAGGGATGATACGTATTTGCTCTTTGCTAAAGCCCATAACGCCTATCGCCTTGATGTTAGACGAATGTGCCTGGTCTGAAAGGTAAATTACTGCTTTAGAAAAGTCATCGCCACATTTTATATTACGAGCTGTAACCAGCGCGGTAAGATTTGCCATAGAACCTCCGCTTGTAAAAATACCGCCCCCCCGCTTTTGTGGAAGTCCAAATATTTTTAATAACCAGTCTATCG
>JBALXG010000076.1:0-9274 GCA_036961055.1 Leeuwenhoekiella sp.
GTTAAATTAAATTTTACGTCTTTAAAAATCGGGATTGTAACCAGATATTCATTGTCTGCCGGCGATAAAGGATATAATCCCGCTGCCGCGAAAACAAACCAGGCAGACATCTCACCGGCATCATCCATTCCTGAAAGTGCCAGACCGTCATCTCCAACACCATAAAATTCTGACATGATTTTATCGAGTATTTTCTGAGATTTTTCTGGTTTATCAATAAAATAATAAGCAAATGGCGCTTCATGATCAGGCTGATTTCCTTGGCAATACTGGCCTATAAAACCAGAGACATTACGCGCGATGTGTTTAGGATTCCACTTAAGTTTAAAAAGTGAATCCAGCTTTTGCTCAAACTGTGCCTTGCTCTCATATAAACTTACCAGTCCCGGCATATCATGCGGAACATAAAATGAAACCTGCCACGCATTTGCCTCGCGATACATATATTCATAATATGGATATTGTGCATCAAATGGCGTTATCCAGTCTCCATTTTCAAGTCGGCCGCGCATAAAATGAGTTTTAGGATCAAAAACATTTTTATAGTTTTTTGATCTTTTCATTAAATCTTCAGCGTGCTTTGTATCTCCCATTTGCGTTGCCAGAAGTGACAAACTGTAATCATCATGCGCGAACTCTAATGTTTTAGAAACTCCCGCTTTGGCTTTAGTTTCAGTATTAGGATTTTTAACATCAGGATCAGAAATAAAGCCTTTCTCTATATATTCTGAAATAAAAGGCCGCGTACCATTTTCTTTATAAGCGTTATTTAAAAGCAGGTCGTAAGCTTTTTTTGCGTCGAAATTTTTAATGCCTTTTCCATAAGCCTGGGCAATAAAAGACGCTGCATGATCACCGTGAAAAAATGTAGGTATAAAACCGGAAAGCTCACCGCGATCTACCAGTGACTGAATAATATCCCCGGTAACTTCAGGCGAAAGTAAACTGATTAAAACCAACTTATTGCGATAGGTATCCCAAAGCGACGGAATGGTATAATATCTAAAACCTTTGTTTTGTTTAGTACCCGCATCGTCTGTAAAATCACCGTTATAATCGCTGCGCAAAGCCGGCCATTGCATAGACCGATACAATGAAGAATAGAAAAGCGTATTCTCTTTTTCTGTACCACCACTTACCTCAACTTTTGAAAGGACGTTTTCCCACATTGCAACTCCTTCTTTATGAATAGTCTCAAAGTCTTTATCACCAACTTCTTTTTCAAGATTTTCAGCGGCGTTTGCTGTGCTTACAAACGAAAGTCCGATTTTGAGAATTACCGGTTTATCTTTCGCTTTAAGCGTAACCAAAGCATAACCTTCTTTTTTATCTGCATCAACACGGTTTACTTCCTGAATATCTTCGGTTACTTTAGCGAAAAAATAAATTTTCTCCCTTCCCATTTGCTGAAAACCCTCAAGCTGTCTATCACCGGTTTTATTGATTTCCCAATGTGAAACTCCATTATTTGCCCTGCCTAAATCAAACAGGATTTTATGGTCGTTTTTATTGCCAAAAGTATATTCATGAACTCCCGCGCGCAAAGTTGAAGTAACACGCACTTTTACATTATAATCAGTAAGATTTACTTCGTAATATGCGGGCGAAGCATTTTCAGATTGCTTTTTAAAAGTAGATTTATAAGGAAAAGAGGCACTACCAGAAACCGGCAAAACGGGAATATTACATAAATTCCAATGCCCTTTATTTGTATGCGCAAAACCTATAATCTCTTTATCTTCATACTCATAACCCGCGCCGCTGCCGTATTGAGTTATCGGGCTAAGCTGCACCATCGCGTTAGGTAAAGTTGATCCGGGATAGGTTAAACCTGCCCAGACACGCCAATTTTCAGGCGGTGTGTAACCAATAAATTCCGGATCTGTAAGCGGCGCCGTACCCAGAAACGGATTTACAAAACGGGTGAGATTTGTTTCGTATTTAATTTTAGTATTCTCCTGCGCATTCGCGGAAAATACTGGTGCCAATAAAATTATTAAAAGCCAAAACCCGGAAAGTTTGGTCAGGAACTTCGAGGTAAGTGTCAGGCTATTAAATCCTCTCAAGGGATTAAATCGATTTAGCATTTTAGTTGGATTATTTAATGACTTTTTTAGCTAAAAACCTCCCTTTACAGGCTAATTATCGGGAAAAAACAGATAATAATCGGCCTGTAAATACGAAGTTTAATTGGTTATGATAAAACCTCCGGATGTTCCTGATAAGTTTTCCACAGCAATTCTCCAAACAGTGTATTTGCCCATGCAAACCACGATCTGGAAAAATCTTTAGGATCGTTTTTATTAAATGATTCATGCATAAAACCGGTATCGCCATGCGTGTTCTTCAGCATAGTTATACATTTTTTAATTTCAGCAGGATCCTGACTGGTTAAACCACGCATGGTGATTGACATAGGCCAGACCATATCCATCCCTACATGCGGACCGCCAATACCTTCTGCAGCTGTTCCTTTAAAGAAAAACGGATTATCAAGTGACCACACAAATTTTCTGGTGTTTTGATAAATAGGATCATTTATATCTATCGCATCAAGATAAGGCAGCGACAACAAGCTGGGCACATTAGCATCATCCATTAAAAGATGATTGCCGTAACCATCTATTTCAAAAGCATAGATTTTACCATATTTTTTATGATCTACAATCGCGTATTCTTTTAAAGCTTTATTCACCTCATCGCTTAAAGCTTCAAGCTCACTAGCGGTAGCGCTATCTTTTGCAATTGTACGCATCATTTCTGCAGCCTGCTTAAGACTTACCACTGCAAAAAAGTTAGACGGAATTAAAAATGAAAAAACAGTTGAATCATCACTTGGGCGAAAGGCACTACAAATAAGACCTACAGGATTCACAGGATAACCAAAGCCTTTTAGTGTTCTAGTATCTGTACCATTTGCAGTTTGTCTCTGGAAGGAATACGGTCCTTTTCCATTTTTTTGCTGTTGGTCTTTAAATACTTTCAAAATATTTTTTATCGCCATTTGCCATTGCTGGTCAAAGGGTGAAGTATCTCCCGTTTCTTTCCAGTAATTATAGGCAAGTCTAATTGGGTAACACAGAGAATCAATCTCATATTTACGCTCATGTACACCGGGGAGCATATCGGTTAAATCGGTCGTCCACTCTCCTTTTTTATCGGGATCATTGTAAAAAGCGTTAGCATAAGGATCTTTAAGAATGTAACGTGTCTGCCTGTTTATTACACCTGCAATAAGATGTTGTAAATCTTTATCTTCATCTACAAATTGCATATAAGGCCAGACCTGAGCAGAACTGTCGCGCAGCCACATCGCATCAATATCACCGGTGATTACATAAGTATCTGGTCTCCCATCATCTGTGGTATATGTTACTGTGGTGTCAAGTGTATTGGGAAAGCAGTTATTAAAGAGCCATGCTAACTCTTCATCTTTCACATGTTTTTGAAACTCTGTAATTGCCTTCTCAACGGCGTGACTTTCAAAATTTCTCTTTCCTTTTGCAACTCTTACTACCGGAAAGTCTTTTAATTTTTCCTGTGCCACTAATTGAAAAGGATCAATCAATGATAAACCTCCCACTAATGCTGTATTCTGAATAAATTTTCTTCTTTGCATGATGTTTTCTTATTTATGCTGACTAAACTTAAACTCTATTAATTTCTTTCATTATAAACCCCAACTTCAGCAATTGAAGGAGTTTCTGTGTAACCTGTAATTGTTATTCTGATTTTATTTCCCCAAACTTCGGGAAAACGGTGAATTTTTACATTATCACTTTTCTTTCCACTTAACAATTCTACCCAATTATTATTTACGAAGTATTCTATTTTATACTTATTAATATTCGCTTTGCTTTCTGTGATTGTAATCATATTAAAGGGTTGCTCTTTACCCAGATCTACTTCATACCAGGGCTTTTCAATATTTCTGTGAGATTGCCATGAGGTGTCAAAATCATCATCGTTAGCAAAATCCATAATCCACATATCGTTGCTCCAGCTGCTGTTGCTGGGTTTAAATTTGGCGATATTTGAAGAGATAATAGGTGCATCAAAAGTGGGTAATTTTGCCGTTTTTTGACCGTTTTTATGCCATATTTGACCGATTTTCTTCAGGGCTTCTAAGGCGTTATTATCAATTTTCCCGTGTCTGTTAGGAGCGACATTCAGGATAAAATTACAATACGCGTTATTAAAAGGAATTAAATTATTGTTTACCAATTCTTCCGGATTTTTTACCGCCTGATCAGGAAATTGAGGTTTCCAGAACCAGTTTTGCTGAATAGGAAGACAGGAAAGCGCCGGCAATTTATTACTGTCTTTACCTATATGTTGACCTGCGCCCTGCTCATAAGATTTTATATCTGTGTAAAACAAAGCGCCGGCGGGATATTTTGCAGCGTTTAAATCCATCACCAGACAATCTGGTTGTATAGATTTTATAAGTCTGTAAAGCTCTTCAAAAGGAACATCGTCATACGAAATTCTGGACCACGGCGCATCCCAGCCGTCAATGATCAGCGCGTCAATTTTACCGTAATTGGTGAGTAATTCGGTTAATTGTGCCTTGATCATTTCAATTTTTTCCGGAGTGATATGTCCCGGTCTTATCTTGTGATGTGTATCAAGAATAGAATAATAAAGCATGACCTTTAAATCATTCTTTCTGAAGGAATCTACATATTCTTTAACCACATCTCTTTTTAACGGACTATTCATCACGTTGTAATCTGTGGTTTTAGTATCCCAAATACAGAAGCCACTATGATGTTTTGTAGTTAAGGCGCCGTAAGACATATTAGCAGATTTTGCGGCTTCTGCCCATTGATCTGTATCGAGATCGTCCGGATTAAATATCTGCGGACTTGCATCAGGATCTGCCCAGTCATCTTCCATGTATGTAGGAATATTATAATGAATAAACATCCCAAACCGAAGATCTACAAAATCCTGTTGCAAACTTTTCAGCTTATCTCCTGATGGTATTGATTGCTGAGCGTGACCTGTTAATCCAATTAGTAAAATTGAAAACAGAAATAGCGAGCTTATAAGTTTATTTTTTTTCATTAAATGACAGCTAATCTATTCAGTATAATAATTTGTTTTAATTTTTTTGCCATTTTCATTTAATACTTCAAGCTCAAGACCAAGTCCTCCTGATTTCTGAAAATACTCAATAATTATTTTATGGTATCCTACGGCGAGCGGCAATTCGGCAATATTTAAATCCATCCCGTGTATGCCATCGTGATCTATTAAAACTTCATCATCAACAGTAAGGCGCACGCCATCATCACCTTTTAATTGAAAAGTGTAAATTCCCTGTTTATCAAATTCTAAAAAGGTATTTAATACTAAACCAAAATTAGCAGTGCGATCTGTAATTTGAGCGAGATCAATAGTCTCTATTTTGCCGTCTTTATCGGGTTTCATTTCGCCAAAATCAGGAAGCTTGTCCCATTCACCTTCATACATCATATATGAAATACCACCAGATAAAGTACTTTTTTCTGTTGGTAAAGGTTTTTTATAACTTTCAACTTTTGTAAATGAAGCGCTTGCAATGTCACTGCTTTTATCATTATCTATAGAGCGTGCTTTAAGCGTCGCAGTTTTATTGATAACGATAGGCTGAGTATATTTTAAAGAGTTTACGGTAGGTTCTGTATTATCTAATGTGTAATAAATAGGTTCTCCTTTTCGGTTATCTAAAGTGACTTTTATGTCATCAATAAAAATACTGTGATTGCTTTTTATATTAACCTGTGAAACCATTTTATCTGTATGAATATCGTGTAGCGTCTTTACAGGAATTTTAGTCACTTTTCGGTCATAGGTTACAAGTCCGTTTACTTCACCTTCAACATCAGAAACCTGAGTATAAACAACGGCACTTACCGCTTTCTGCTCTTTTAACGCCCAGACTTTATCCCAAAGTGCGCTGTACTGCTTTTTAAAGTCTAAAGTATCGGCCATATTTTTATATCCCCAGCTCGATTCTTGCCACAAATGACCCGATAATGGAAGTCCCAGACCACCAAATTCTCCCAGAACCGTCGCTCTGTTTTCTTCTGCGGGATATGCGTCAGGACCGGGATAACTGTGCATATCAATAATGTCGCCCACATTTTTATCTGTCCACCCGCTGGCATTACTTACCAGTCGGCTTTTATCTAAACCTTCAACCCAGTTTGTAAGACGCTCTGTGTCGTATTGTCCCCAGCCTTCATTAAAAACCACCCACATCACAATACTGGGATTGTTATATAAATCTGCAATAAGATTTTTAAATTCGGCTTCAAACTCTTCTTTTCCTTGCTGAGTAAGACGTTTTTCAAAATCTGCATGTGGATACATTTGCGGCATATCCTGCCAAACCAACATTCCTAATTTATCACAGAGATAATACCAACGCTGACTTTCGGCTTTTGCATGTTTACGCAATAAATTAAAGCCCATATCTTTAAAAGTCTGAATATCCCACACATAAGCTTCCTCTGTTGCCGGAGTCATTAAACCGTCTGGCCAGTATCCCTGATCAAGAACACCAACCTGAAAATAAGGTTCGTTATTAAGAAAAATCTGGGTTTTGCCGTCTTTTTTGCCGAGGCTAATTTTACGCATCGCCATATAACTTTCAAAGGAATCTGTTACTTCTTCGGCAGAAGATAATTTTACTTTAACCGAATACAAAAACGGATTCTCAGGACTCCATAATTCAGGATTCTCAAAAGAAAGGGAAAGTGTATCAGAAGATTTTCCTTTCGCGGAAGCTATCGATTTTCCATTATCAAAAACCTCAACTTCCACCATTTCATTATCAGAAGAATTTGCCACATCTGCAGTAAAATATGCTTTTTTAGCATCAATATCTGGAGTTATAGTATATGACTGTATATGCGTTTTCTGTACCGGTTCCATCCACACCGTTTGCCAGATACCGGTGGTAGACGTGTAAAAAATTCCCTCAGGTTCGCGCACCTGTTTACCTACCGGTTGCAGACCATCGTTTGTATTATCATGAACTTTAACTATAATTTCCTGTTCTTCCCCATCAACAAGAAATGGAGTAATATCAAATGAAAAATGATCAAAAGCACCTTTATGTTCGCCCACTTTCTCGCCATTCACATAAACCCAGGCTTCATAATCTACACCTTCAAAATTTAGCAAAATATCCCGATTTTTCCACTCCTGAGGCACATTTACAAGCTTTCTGTATAACAAATCATCTGTCGCCTCCATCAAGCCTGAGAGATAAGATTCTACAGCAAAAGGAACCACAATCTTTTTTGACAGTTCTTTGCCAAAGGGAATTGAATCAAGCGCCTTAGTTTCTACCTGCCAGTAACCGTTAAGATTTTTCCAGTCCGCCCGCTGTTGCGTAGGTCGTGGATATTCCGGCAGTACATTTTCAGGATCTACTTTATCTGTCCAGGGAGTAGATAATTTTGCTTCTACCTCTTTTTTCTTAACCTCTGTTTTTTCAGAATTACAGGATTGTAATATAATTACTAAAACAAAAAATAATGAAAGAGTCTTTAAAGTTTTAATCATGTTGATGGTTTATTTGGTTAGCGCAATTTTAGAGAAAAACCCCTCCGCCTATCGGCGCTTCCCCTTAAAAAACAAGAGGAACTTTTATAGTATTTAAATTTCCAGAACCTGTACTGTCGATTTTTGATTAACCCAGGCCCCATATATTGCAACAAGTAAAAAACACAATGCCGGCAGGATAAACGAAAAATTGATTTCTGTGACGCCGAATATTTTTATATCATCTACTCCTACTCCACCCAGATCTATTATCATTCCCTGTAGTTTGGGTAATAAAGCGCCACCTACAATTGCCATAACTAATCCCGCTGCACCTATTTTTGATTCGTCTTCTTTTAAGCCGGTAAGTGCGATACCGTAAATTGTAGGAAACATTATTGAAAGAAACAAAGAGACAGCAACCAGACAATACATCCCGGCGACTCCTTCAATTACAATAACGCCTACAGTCGCTAAGCCACCCAATGCTGCAAAATAGAACAGCAATTTTCCTGAATTTATAAATTTAAGAAGATACGTACCTATGGCTCGTCCCACTGTAAATAAAATAAAAGCTACAAGCTGGTAACTGGCGGCCACATCACTGGCAATACCCATAGATTCGGCATATTGATAGATATACGTCCAACACATAATTTGCGCGCCCATATATAAGACTAATGATAACACACCAAGATAATATTTTTTATTACTCAGCAGTTTTTGAAAAGTTACTCCCAGACTGGGTATCCCGCCTTCTTCTTTTGCCTGCGGCATTTTATTAACTAAAATCAAAACGAAAATTATAAGTACCACAAGTCCTAATATCACATAGGGATTGCGTATTACCATTAGGTCTGATGTTCTTATCAATACTTTTTTAGCTTCAGCCAGTGAAGAATAATTTTCTATATCATCAGACTGTAATAAGTCGAGCACAAAAAATTTAGCCACTAATAATCCGGCAATCAGGCCGACGGGATTAAAAGCCTGAGCCAGGTTTAAACGTCGCGTAGCTGTTTTGGGCGAACCCATAGCAAGAATATAAGGATTTGCTGTTGTCTCAAGAAATGCAAGGCCAAAGGTTAAAACGTATAAGCCTAAACAAAAAAACCAGAACTTCTCAGAAGTCGCGGCCGGATAAAAAAGTAATGCTCCCACGGCGTATAAAGAAAGCCCTATTAAAACTCCCGTTTTATATGAAAATTTGCGCACAAAAAGAGCAGCCGGCAATGCCATACAAAAGTAACCTCCATAAAATGCCATCTGCACCCAGGCCGCCTGAGAATTAGACAATTCAAGCACTTTTTTAAATGCCTGAACCATAGGATCTGTAACAGCATTTGCAAAGCCCCAAAGCGCAAATAATGATGTTACTAATATGAATGGCAATAAAACACTTTTTGCAACAACAGGTGTCTTTTTTTCGTTATTCATGATATGCTATTAGATAATTTTAGTACGGCAGCAATCGTTGTATTAAGATTGAGCGGAAACATATATTAAGTTAAATTTAACGTCTAATTTACTAAATCGTTTTAGTAAAACAAGTGTTTTTTGTGAAATTTTAAAATAATAATAACAATTTTATAATTTAAGCTTCTTAAATATTTAAACCGGCAGAATTTAAACTGATTTATAGCCTTAAAAGTTAGATTTTTAAGGCTTTTAGGCTGATTTTTTAAGCTTATTTAAATTAAGCTTCCGGTTAAAACAAAAAAAAAAAGAAACCCTC
>JBALXG010000077.1:0-9093 GCA_036961055.1 Leeuwenhoekiella sp.
TTTTAATGCCGGAAGATATCAAGGCATACTATACAGATCTTCTCGATACTCGTGTAACTACAAGACTTGCTCTTGTACATCAACGCTTTTCAACAAATACTTTTCCTACCTGGGATCTTGCTCAGCCATTTCGATATATGTGTCATAATGGTGAGATTAATACATTAAGAGGAAATATTTCTCGTATGCACAGTAGAGAAGAATTACTGGAGAGCGAACTTTTTGATGCTGATACTAAAGCATTATTTCCTATTATCTTAAAAGGAAAGTCAGATTCTGCGTCAATGGACATGGTAGTAGAATTACTGCTAATGTCTGGCCGTTCTTTACCTGAGATTATGATGATGCTTGTGCCAGAGGCTTGGGAGAAGCATAAAACCATGAGTGATAACAAAAAAGCATTCTATGAGTTTAACAGCTGTATTATGGAGCCATGGGATGGGCCTGCATCTATTCCTTTCACAGATGGAGATTACATAGGAGCGGTACTTGATAGAAATGGTTTAAGACCTTCTCGATATTCTGTTACAAAAAATGGCAATGTCATAATGTCTTCAGAAACGGGAGTTCTTGATCTTGAGCCTGCAAATATTGCTTTTCACGGTAGGTTAGAACCTGGTAAAATGTTTCTTGTAGACATGAATGAAGGCAGAATTATCAATGATGAAGAAATTAAAGAGAAAATTGTTTCTGCAAAACCATATAGACAATGGCTTAATGAAAAACGTATTCATTTAAAAGATATTCCTTATCGCGATGGTATTGTTGAGCATGATAGCACCGCCATTGATATGCGTAAAAATGTATTTGGATATTCTAATGAAGATGTAAATACAATTATTTTGCCAATGGCGGGGAAAGGGAAAGAGCCCTTAGGGTCTATGGGTACAGATACTCCTTTAGCTGTGTTGTCAGAAAGACCTCAGTTACTGTATAACTATTTTAAACAGCTTTTTGCTCAGGTTACAAATCCACCTCTTGATGGTATTCGTGAAGAGCTAATTACTGATTTGAGTTTAACCCTTGGGGCAGACGCAAATCTGATGAAAATAACCCCGGAATATTGTCGTAAAATACGCATTCAAAACCCGGTTATTTCAAAAGAAGATCTTGATAAAATAAAAAATAATGATAACCCTGAATTTAGGGTGAAAAGCATTCCAATTCTTTATGAGGCTAAAAGAGGCCTGAATGGGATGGAAGCCGCTTTAGAAGAAATGATACGTAAAGCCTCAAAGGCTATCGATCAGGGCAAAACTATTTTAATTCTTTCAGATAGAGGAGTAAATGAGACGTATGCTCCTATACCCGCATTGCTTGCATGTTCTTATTTAAACAGTGCACTGTTTAAACTGGGTAAGCGATCAAAAATGAGTTTTATAATAGAATCAGCAGAACCACGTGAAGTTCACCATTTTGCACTTCTTTTTGGTTATGGTGCCAGCGCGATTAACCCATATATGGTGAATGAAATCATCAGAGAAGAAATAGAAGATGGTAACCTTCCAGATATGTCATTTAAAGACGCTATAGAAAACTATAATAAAGCTATAGGTAAGGGAGTGATTAAAGTGATGAATAAGATAGGTATCTCTACCTTAAATTCATATAGGGGATCAAATCTATTTGAAGCTTTGGGTCTTAATTCAAAATTAATCGATAAATATTTTCCAAATACACCAAGCCGTATTCAGGGAATTGGTCTTTATGAATTAGAGCAGGAAGTTGCAAAGCGTCATTACAGAACTTTTAAAAGTCAGGATATTTCTGGTAACCTAGATATGGAAATTGGCGGTGATTATCGCTGGAGGCGTAATGGTGAAAAACATATGTTTAACCCACTTACAATTGCAAAACTTCAGGAAGCCGTTAGACAAAACAATCCTGCTACTTATAAAGAATATGCAAACCTTGTTAATGAGCAATCGCGACAGTTAATGACGCTACGCGGAATGTTTGAATTTTCAAACTATGATCCCATTCCTTTAGATGAGGTAGAACCGTGGACGGAAATTGTAAAGCGTTTTAAAACTGGAGCTATGTCATATGGCTCTATTAGTAAGGAAGCTCATGAGAATCTTGCTGTTGCAATGAACCGAATAGGTGGTAAAAGTAATAGTGGTGAAGGAGGAGAAGATACAGAGCGTTTTTATAAAAGCGCAAATGGTGACTGGCGTAACAGTGCTATTAAGCAGGTTGCCTCTGGGCGCTTTGGTGTTACCAGTAACTACTTAACCAGTGCTGCAGAAATCCAGATCAAAATGGCTCAGGGTGCAAAACCCGGTGAAGGAGGTCAATTACCTGGCGAAAAGGTCAATAAATTCATCGCAAAAACACGTAATAGTACACCCTATGTAGGCCTTATTTCACCGCCACCACATCATGATATTTATTCTATTGAAGATCTTGCGCAATTAATATATGATTTGAAATCAGCAAACAGATCTGCTCGTATAAATGTAAAGTTGGTTTCTGAAGTTGGAGTAGGTACAGTTGCTGCCGGGGTTGCAAAAGCTAAAGCAGATGTGATTCTTGTTTCAGGTTATGACGGTGGTACAGGAGCATCTCCTCTTACTTCTTTGCGTCACGCAGGACTACCATGGGAACTTGGTATAGCAGAAGCACAGCAGACTTTAGTACTTAATAATTTACGCAGCAGAATACGTCTGGAGTGTGACGGACAATTAAAAACAGGGCGTGATGTTGCTGTCTCCTGTCTTTTAGGAGCAGAAGAATTTGGTTTTGCAACCGCACCTTTGGTGGCATCTGGTTGTATTATGATGCGTGTTTGTCATCTAAATACATGTCCGGTTGGTATTGCAACGCAAAATCCTGAACTGAGGAAGAAATTTAAAGGACAACCAGAACATGTAGTAAACTTCATGTATTTCATTGCTGAGGAATTACGTGAGATAATGGCTAAACTTGGTTTTAGAACAATAGACGAAATGGTAGGTCAGGTACAAAAACTTGATCGTCACAGGGCTATAGAAAATTATAAGGCAGCTGGCATAGATCTTTCTCCTATATTGCATTCAATAGAAACTCCAGAAGGAGTAGATATTTATAATACATCAAAGCAAAACCATGACCTTGAGAAATCAATAGATTTTGAAATTATTGAGCGTGCGCATACTGCTTTATTCCGTAAGGAAAAAACAGTGATTGATATGGATATTCACAATACAGATCGTGCTGTAGGTGCTATATTAAGTAATGAGATCTCAAAAATTTATGGTGAACAAGGGCTTCCTGACAGTACACTTAAAGTAAACTTTAAAGGCTCTGCAGGTCAAAGTTTTGGCGCATTTGCCACTCGGGGTTTAAGTTTAAAAATTGATGGTAATGCAAATGATTATGTGGGGAAAGGACTTTCTGGGGCAAGATTAATAATTAAAATACCAGAAGAATCAACCTTTAATTCAGAAGAAAATATCATCATAGGTAACGTAGCTCTATATGGTGCAACCAGTGGGGAGGTTTATGTAAACGGAGTTGCAGGTGAGAGATTCTGTGTACGTAATAGCGGTGCTGTCGCGGTTGTTGAGGGTATTGGTGATCACGGTTGTGAGTATATGACAGGTGGTGTGGCCGTAGTTCTCGGTAAAACCGGAAGAAATTTTGGTGCGGGTATGAGTGGAGGAATCGCTTATGTCTATGACGAGCATGGTTTATTTACTGCAAACTGTAATGCCGAAGCGCTCAATATTGATCCAATTACAGAATCAGGTGACAAGGATCAACTTCATGAATTAATTACTAAGCACTATAATTATACACAAAGTAGATTAGCACAGCGCATGTTAGAAGATTGGGAAGCTTATTTACCCAAATTCATAAAAGTGCTGCCAGAAGAATATAGATTAGCCTTGATAAGGTTAGAAGAAGAAGAAAAATTAACAGATTTAACTGAGTAAGATAGAAATATGGGAAAAACGACGGGATTTTTAGAATATAAGAGAAAAACCGAACCATACAAACCAGTTGAGGAACGTATAAAAAAATACGAAGAATTTACAATTCCGCTGGAGGAAACAGAGATAAAAAAACAAGGTGCGCGCTGTATGGATTGTGGCATACCGTTTTGCCACAGTGGGTGTCCATTGGGTAATTTAATACCAGATTTTAACGATTCAGTTTATAAAGGTAAATGGGAAGAAGCTTCTCGTATATTGCATGGTACAAATAACTTCCCTGAGTTTACGGGGCGTTTATGCCCGGCTCCTTGTGAAGAAGCCTGTGTTCTGGGAATTAATGAAGATCCTGTAACTATTGAAAATATTGAAAAAAATATTGCTGAACAGGCATTTAAAAATGGTTGGATTAAAGCCGAACCACCACTACATCGCACAGGTAAAAAAGTTGCCGTTATAGGTTCTGGTCCTTCAGGTCTGGCCGCAGCCCAACAACTTAACCGTGCTGGTCATACCGTTACAGTCTATGAGCGGGATGAAAAAGTAGGTGGTCTTTTGCGATATGGTATTCCAGATTTTAAAATGGAAAAAAGCGTAATAGACAGAAGGGTTGAGGTGCTAAAGGAAGAAGGAATATCATTTGTAGTAGGTGCTCATATAGGTAAAAATATTCCCGGGGAAGAAATTAAAACTAATAACGATGCAGTTATACTTTGTGGTGGAGCCACGGTAAGACGTCATTTGCCTATTAAAGGCGCAGATTTAAAAGGTGTGTTTCAGGCAATGGATTTTCTACCTCAAAATAATCGTAGAGTTGACGGTTTACAATACCAGGGTGAAGATATTAAAGCAACCGGTAAAAAAGTTATTGTGATAGGTGGTGGTGATACAGGGAGTGACTGTATAGGTACATCTATACGTCATGGGGCAGAATCTGTGATGAATTTTGAAATTTTAACTAAAGGAACTTCAGATAGACCAGAGAACCAGCCCTGGCCATATTGGCCTATGCGTTTGCGTACAAGTTCTTCACATAAAGAAGGAGCAGAGCGTTTCTTCAGCATTTCAACAAAAGAATTTGTAGGTGATGATGAGGGTAATCTTACAGGTCTTGTCACTACAGAAGTAGAATGGATTCATAAACCGGGAGAGCGTCCCAATCTAAAAGAAATTCCGGGAACCGAGAAAACCTGGGATTGTGATATGGTTTTACTTGCTCTTGGTTTTACTGGAAGTGAACCTACTCTTGTTGAGCAATTAGGTCTGGAGATGGATAATAGAACAAATATTAAGGCTTCTGCAAATAATTACATGACAAATGTTCCTGGTATTTTTGTTGCAGGTGATATGCGTCGTGGGCAATCGCTGATAGTTTGGGCAATTTCAGAGGGTAGACAAGCTGCACATTACATTGATACGTATTTAATGGGAAGTTCTAATCTGCCTTTGAAAGGAGATGGGGATTTGCCCAGAGTTTAAAATATTGCTAGCTATGGGTTACACGAAACCGTAGTTAGCATTGCTTGGTTAAACAAAAAAAACCCAACCGAAAGGTTGGGTTTTTTAATTTATATAGTTTTCCTGAATTTAATTATTCAGCATAACCGGCATAACAAGCATAGTTACATGCTCACCTTCATCAAGTCCGTCTGCAGGTGTTAATATTCCTGCTCTGTTGGGAAGAGACATTTCAAGTGATACATCATTTGCATTCAGATTATTAAGCATTTCTATAAGAAATCTGGAGTTAAAACCTATTTGCATGTCATCACCTTGATAATCACAAGTTAAGCGCTCCTCAGCTTTATTGCTATAATCTATGTCCTCTGCAGAGATATTTAGCTCTGCACCGGCGATTTTTAATCGTATTTGGTGGGTTGTTTTATTTGAAAATATAGAAACCCGGCGCACAGAATTTAAAAACTGATTTCTGTCTATTATTAGTTTGTTAGGATTCTCTTTAGGAATTACCGCTTCATAATTGGGGTATTTCCCATCAATTAATCTACAAAGTAATTGAATATTTTCAAAAGCAAACTTTGCATTTGACTCATTATATTCAACAAGAATATCATTGTCACTTGTTGCTAAAATTCCTTTTAAAAGATTAAGAGGTTTTTTAGGCATTATAAATTCTGCAGTCTGCGTTGCGGTCACATCTGCTCGTGTATATTTTACAAGTTTGTGAGCATCTGTTGCTACAAAGGTTAATCCTTCAGAAGAAAATTGAAAGAACACACCACTCATTACCGGTCTCAAATCATCATTACCTGTTGCAAAAATAGTATTGCTCACAGCTGTGGCAAGTATGCCTGCAGGTATGGTAACAGCACTGGGGTCATCTAATTCTACAGCCTTAGGAAATTCTTCTCCAGATGCGTATGCAAGTGCATATTTACCATGGTTAGAACTTATCTCAATAGTATTATTATCTTCTGCTACAAACGTTAATGGTTGCTCTGGGAAGGTTTTGAGTGTGTCAAGAAGTAATCTTGCAGGCACAGCAATACTACCTTCATCCTGAGATTCTACTTCAAGCGTAGCAATCATAGTAGTTTCAAGATCTGATGCAGATACCTTAAGAGAATTGCCATCTAGTTCAAATAAAAAATTATCTAAAATAGGTAAAGTGTTGCTGTTGTTAATGACTCCACCCAGAACTTGCAATTGTTTTAAAAGGTAGGAACTCGATACAATAAATTTCATAAGAATTCACTATTTAAACGTTTTCGCCGAAGGCTAGAACTATAGTATTTGGTTAAATTTTCAATAAATATAACTGCTTTGAGCAGTTCTACAAATATATCGTAATACACTTTTTTGCCGAAACAAACTTATTAACATTATCAGGAATATTTGCGTCTTCTAAGATAGTAAAAAATCGAGCTAAAAAGAACCAAAACCAGTAGCGGAAGCCCAAGCATAAGGGCTTGCCAAGTGCTGCGCTCATTTAACACTTTCTGGCTGTCAAGCGCAGGTAGCACAATGTCCTTACTACGTATGTTAATAAGACCAGAATCGTCAAGGAGATAGTTCACTGCATTGAGTAAAAACTCCTTATTACCATATTCTTTAAAGGTAAATTTATCAAAGCCCAGTTCAAGGGGTCTGCCTTGTTTATCAAGATCATTTTTTATAATGTCTCCATCTGCGACGATGATCATTTTTGTGGGTTTGATTGCGCTTTCGCGAAAGCGATAATTGTCCAGTTTAAGCGGGAGAACACGATTTTGAAATGCGCTATTAAAACTTCCTTCAAGTAAAACTGAAAGATTTTGTGGTCCGGCTGTATAATCTTCAGGTTTAGGTTCAAGATTAACTTCACTGAGTGAAATAGGCTTTGGCACTCCACTTATTTTTGATAATTCTGAACTTTGAAGTAAAACTGTTTTTTTAATAGCATTCTTTAAAGTGTCAATTTGGTTCGCATAAAGTAACCTAACAGGATTGTCCAGATTGCTATTTATGGGATGATTTTCTTTGCTGGTAACAAGCGGGTAATAAAACCAAGGGAGCTGAGAATACTGCGATTCACTTCCCTGTCCGGAAGCCAAAACAATAGGAGCGGTATAAAGATCTTCAATCAAAACAGGATTGATACGCGCGCCATATTTAAAGAACATATCATTGAGATTTAAATCTCTGGGTATGGCGACGCTATTACCACTATTTGCATAAAGACTGTCAGTTTCCATCGCGACCATATCAAGCAACCATAACGATTTGCCGCCGTTCATAATATACTGGTCTAGGGCATATTTTTGAGCATCTGTAAACGGTTTTACAGGTTTTGCAGCTACAATTAGGTCAAAAGATTGTAAGGCTTCAAGCGTTTTTTGTGGCTTAAGCGCCATAGAATCTAGCGGAAACGGAGCTATAAAATAACTCTCACGCAAGGTGCTAAAGAGATCTGCGATGTATTTATCTGGTAATTCATCATTTCCTTTTAAAACGGCAATACGCTTACTTTTAGGATTAAGAAGTTTAAAAAAAGCATCAGTAAAAGCATATTCCAGATTTTGTGTAGACCTACTTATGAGTTCGTCAGGACTTGCTCCCAACGCCTTTTTGAGCAAGGGGACTTTTATGGTATTTCCCTGATACATTGCAGTTGCCCACGGGAAAACCAATTGCTCACTTACTTTGCCATTATCTCTTAATTGTACTTGTTCTGGCCGCATACCGCGAGAATTAAAATCCTGAGCAACAGCTTCGGCAGATTTATTTTCGGGAACGGGATTTACAAAAGCAAATTTTATGTTGGGATTTGTCGCATTATATTCTTCTAGTAATTGGCGGGTTTCAGATTGTAGTTTTCTAAAAGCAGCAGGAAATTTACCTTCTAAAAAAACGTCTATTATTACCGATTTTTCGGCATTTTTGACCACTTTTTTAGAGGTTTCAGAAAGGGTGTATCTTTTGTCCTGTGTAAGATCAATACGTTTGTGAAAAATTGCGCCTACATAATTTATCACCACGAGCAAAAGCAGCGCAATGAGAATAAATTTTATGGTTTCTTTTCTTTTCAAAACAGGATTTTATTTTTTTAGGTTTAAGCGCAGTTTGGTCATATAAAGGAAAAACCCAGTAAGCGTAATAAAATAAGTAAGATCTCGTGTATCAATTACTCCACGGCTTATACTATCAAAATGAGATTGCATACTTAAGTTGTCCAGATAGTAATCTGCAGTACCAAATAAATTATAATCTGCTAGTTGTTTTAAACCAAAGTAAAGTAAGAAGCAGATAAAAACTGCGATTATAAAAGCAACAATTTGGTTTTCTGAAAAAGAAGATGCAAAAATACCAATCGCTGTGTAGGCAGCTGCGAGAAATAATAATCCTAAATAAGAACCTATAAGAATTCCGTAATCAAAATTTCCCGGCGGATATCCCAATTTATCTATCGCATAAACATAAAAAAGCGTAGGAATGAGTGCGATTATAATTAATATGAAAGCACCAAAAAATTTTCCGAACACAATGCCAAAAACCGAAATAGGTTTAGTCAGAAGAAGTTCTAACGTCCCTAATCGTATTTCTTCACTAAAACTGCGCATGGTTATTGCCGGAATAAGAAACAGAAAAATCCACGGTACTAACTGAAAAAACGGTGTAAGATCTGCATAACCGTAATCGAGAATATTAAAATCGCCGGGGAAAATCCATAGAAAAAGGC
>JBALXG010000078.1:0-1420 GCA_036961055.1 Leeuwenhoekiella sp.
CACAGACTAATTTTTTTCTAGATGAGACCGGAAAGGATTTGAATAGTTTTGGTCTGGATCTCAGTTTTGGGTTACAATATGAAATCAATAAATCATTGCTCTTAGAAGCCAGATATTCTTTTCCTTTAATAAATAACTTCAAAACTCTTCCAGATAATTATGAATCAAGATTCAATACAGTATTTATAAGGTTTATATATAAATTCTAAAGTTCTTTTTATTAAAAATTCCATTTTTCACAATTTCTAATCGCTTTCGCCTTACTTTTTTAAACTTAAAAAAACGGCTACCTTTACACATAAACCATCAACAAAATGAGTAAGGAATTGAAAATTCTTGTAATAAACGGACCTAATCTTAATCTCTTAGGAAAACGTGAACCCGATGTTTACGGTAATCAATCTTTTGAAGACTACTTTTCTAAACTACAATTTCAGTTTAAAGAGACCGAGCTCTCTTATTTTCAGTCAAATAGTGAAGGTGATATAATAACTAAATTACAAGAAGCTGATTCTGTTTTTGATGGTATCGTTCTTAACGCTGCTGCTTATACACATACATCAGTAGGAATAGGCGATGCCATTGCAGCTATCGATACCCCGGTAATTGAGGTTCATATTTCAAATACTTTTGCACGTGAAACATTTAGGCATCATTCTTATATTTCGCCAAAGGCTAAAGGCGTTATACTTGGTTTCGGATTAAAAAGTTACGAATTGGCTATTCAGTCCTTTCTTTAATAGGAATGAAAAAAGCCTTTTTTAACTGGAGTAGCGGCAAGGATTCGGCTTTAGCATTATACAAAGTACTACAAGAGAAAGAATTTGATGTAAGCCAACTTTTAACCACAATTAATAGTGATGTAAATAGAGTTTCTATGCACGGTTTGCGAGTTGAATTACTCGATCTTCAAGCTGAAAGTTTAGGCATTCCTTTAGTGAAAATCGAACTTAAAGGAACAGTTTCTATGTCTGAATATTCTCAGATTATGGAAGAAGCTGCCAATAAAATGATTAACCTTGGTTGTAGTCATTCAATTTTTGGCGATATTTTTCTGGAAGATTTAAGAGAATATCGGGAAAAAGAGCTCAAAAATCGGGGAATTAGGGCTGTTTTTCCGCTTTGGCAACAGGATACAAAGAAGCTTATGCATACTTTTATTGAGCTGGGTTTTAAAGCCATTACAGTTTGTGTGAATGCGAAAGTGCTGGATGAATCTTTTGTAGGTCGCTTATTAGATGAAGCATTCTTAGCCGACTTACCAGATAATATAGATCCCTGTGGCGAAAATGGTGAATTTCACACCTTTGTTTTTGACGGTCCTATTTTTAATAAATCAATAAATTTTCACGTAGGCGAAAAAGTTATAGGCAATTATGATCCTAATGAAGACGATGAGGAAAATTGCTTTTCTGATATC
>JBALXG010000078.1:1430-7385 GCA_036961055.1 Leeuwenhoekiella sp.
GGATACTAAGTTTTGGTTTTGCGATTTAATTCCCAATTGAATCTGATTAAATAATTTCGCCAGAAAATAAAAAAACTCCGCAATTCTAATTGAATTACGGAGTTTTAATTTGTATTCGTCAGCGATCTATAAGTGAATTACCTCGTCGTAGGCTGCTGCTACGGCTTCCATCACCGCTTCACTCATTGTTGGGTGCGGGTGAATGGTTTTAAGAACATCATGACCTGTAGTTTCCAGTTTACGACCTAGAACAGCTTCTGCGATCATATCTGTAACTCCCGCGCCTATCATATGGCAACCTAACCACTCTCCATATTTTGCGTCAAAAATAACTTTTACAAAGCCATCTTTATTACCAGATGCGCTTGCTTTACCGGAAGCAGAGAAAGGAAATTTACCTACTTTGATATCATAACCGGCTTCTTTTGCCTGTTTTTCAGTCATCCCAACTGAAGCGATTTCTGGAGTCGCATATGTACAACCGGGGATATTGCCGTAGTCAATTTTTTCTACGTGCATGCCTTTAATTTTTTCTACACAAGTTATCCCTTCAGCAGATGCAACGTGCGCAAGAGCGGGGCCAGGTGTAACATCACCTATCGCATAATAACCGGGCATATTGGTTTGGTACCAGTCATTAACAATAATTTTATCTTTATCTGTAATAATACCTACATCTTCAAGGCCTATATTTTCAATATTTGTTTTTATACCAACAGCAGAAAGAACTATATCAGCTTCAATTTTTTCTTCTCCTTTTTGAGTTTTTACTGTTGCAATAACACCTTCACCAGAAGTGTCAACAGATTCAACTGAAGAACTTGTCATTACTTTAATACCCGCTTTTTTTAATGAACGTTCAAATTGTTTTGAAACTTCTTCGTCTTCTACGGGAACCACATTAGGTAAAAATTCTACTATAGTAACGTCTGTGCCCATAGAATTATAGAAACTAGCAAATTCTACACCTATAGCGCCAGAACCTACAACAATCATCTTTTTAGGTTGCTTTTCAAGAGTCATTGCCTGACGATATCCTATAACCTTTTTACCATCCTGCTTTAAATTAGGCAGTTCTCTTGAATGTGCGCCGGTAGCGATAATAATATGATCTGCACTGTGTTCTGTACCATCAACATCTATTTTCTTACCCGGTTTTAATTTACCGTAACCGCTAAGAACTTCAATTTTATTTTTCTTCATCAGGAATTGAACTCCTTTGCTCATTCCGTCTGCCACATTACGGCTACGTTTTACAACAGCGGCAAAATCTTTATCAGCCCCCTCTACTTTTAAACCATAATCTTCGGCATGCTTAAGATATTCAAAAACCTGTGCACTCTTTAAAAGAGCTTTAGTAGGTATACAGCCCCAATTAAGGCAAACTCCGCCAAGACTTTCCTTTTCAACGATTGCGGTTTTAAAACCTAGTTGTGATGCACGAATTGCGGTTACATAACCACCCGGGCCACTTCCTAAAACAATGATATCAAACTTGCTCATATTTTTTGGTCAAAATTAAGGCACGAATTTACGCATAAAAAGCCTAAACCAAAAGTGAGTTAGGCTTCATTAATCTGTCTTTTACTTCTTGCTGTAAATGCGGTATAACTTCTGCCTCAAACCATTTATTTTTATTTATCCAGAAATGATTTACAGGAGAAGGGTGGGGGAGTACAAAAAATTCAGGCAGATAAGAATGGTAGTTTTTAACCCTGCTGGTCAAAGTTTGTTTATCTTTTAAATAGTAAGACTGAGAATGGTTACCAATTAATATAAAAAGTGGTTTATTTTCAAATAAATCTAAAACTCTCTGGTGCCAAAGCGGAGCGCACTCTGGTCTGGGTGGTAAATCTCCTGTAGGGGCTTTACCGGGAAAGCAAAAGCCTAAGGGCAAAATGGCAAAATTATCAGGGTTGTAAAAAGTTTCTTCATCTACGCCCAGCCATTGTTTTAATCGCTTACCACTGGGATCTTTCCATGCGATATTTTGAATATGAGCAATTTTTCCCGGAGCCTGACTTACCAAAACTATTTTTGTTTGAGCTGAAGCTGAAATAATAGGGTTAGGACCTAAAGGCAAAAAAGGCTTGCAAAAGGAACATTTACGTATTTCCTTTAGCAAGCCTTTCATAAAAATTTTAAATTCTAATTAGTGAATTGTTTTCACATCTGATTCTTTAATATCAAGGGCAGACATTAAGGCTTCCAGATTACTGGTATTATCAGTAAAATCTTTAGCTAAAATTGCAGGGATAATAGCAACACGAATAGGAATGTTAGCAATATAATCTGTGCCTAATGTACTTAAATCACTATCTGCAATGATAGAAACCTGTACTGTTGTGACATCATGGTCAAAAACATACTGAAATTCGCCTTGATCATCAAAATAGCTGGCAGGCATAGGCGTCCAAAGACCATCACCTAGTGATAAATAAACTAAAAATATATCGCCATCTACCGTTCCGTTATAATCAAAAATTTCTGAGGACCACGTATTGGAGTCCGCATCATATACAAAATTAGCAGTTTCGCCAAAAACGTTTGCCATTGCGGCGTCGCTTCCGTCTTGACCATCTACTCCGTCAAAACCAGCTGGGCCCTGTGGACCTGCATCTCCTGTGCAAGAGATAAAACTTATTGCACACAAACTAAAAAGTATTAATATCTTTTTCATAATTATTTTATTTAATTTTTAATATAACTGGTGTAATCAATATCCGTTCCAAAAAAATATTTATTAATCTTCAAAATCTATACTTGCAGAATTAATGCAAAAACGTTGACCGGTTTCAGTTGGTCCGTCATCAAAAACATGACCTAAGTGACTTCCGCAATTTGAACATAGAATTTCGGTTCTCATCATGCCAAAAGTTGTGTCTTTAATATATTCTACAGCACCTTCAATGGCTTCATCAAAACTGGGCCATCCACAACTACTTTCAAATTTACTGTTGCTTTCAAAAAGCTTAGCATCACAGGCGGCACAATGATACGTACCATCCTTAGAAAAATGTAAATTATACTTGCCGGTATGAGGACGTTCTGTTCCTTTCTGTCTTAAAACGTAATACTGTTCATCACCTAGAAGCTCTTTCCATTGGGCTTCTGTTTTTTCAACTGGATATTTTTTCATAGAATTATTTATTTAGCAGGAATAAAATTTAGAGCTGCGCCATTAATACAATGCCGCTTGCCGGTTGTATTTCTTGGGCCATCGTTAAATACGTGACCTAAATGACCTCCACAGGTTGCGCAATGTTCTTCTGTACGTGAATAACCCAGTTTTCTATCTTTAGAATACGCTACATTGCCATCAATTGCACGATCAAAAGAGGGCCAGCCTGTACCGCTGTCAAATTTATATTTACTTTCAAAAACTGGAGTTTTACAGGCAACACAAACATAGGTGCCTTCTTCTTTATTATTTAAAAGATTACTGGTAAATGCACGTTCTGTGCCTTCTTTTCTAAGAATATTATATTGAGTAGGATTGAGTTCAGCCTTCCATTCAGCATCAGTTTTGCTTACAGGATAAGTTTTATTATCTTCTTTCTGAGCATTTCCTTTACAACTAAGAAAACTTATTGAGAGAACAAGAACGATTACTTTACTTGTCATAACATTTTTATATAAAAATAGATAAACGGCATTTGACCTATATCGTATTAGTAAGAGTTTAACAAAAGTCTAACTCAATCAAAAAATTGTGTGCGAATGTAACAAGTCATTAACAAAATTATGGGGGAATATTTGATATATTATCCTTATTTTTAAACATAATTAACCAACTTTTTACTTTTGAGACAGCAACGAATTATAATTGAAAATATAGCTCCGCAATTACAAGGTGGGGCTTTTTTTATAAAAAGGGTAGTAGGAGAGGTAGTGATAATAACTGCAGATGTTCTGGGTGACGGGCATGATGTGTTGCAGGCTGAAGTCTGCTTTAAACCTGCTAAAAACAAGGAGTGGCAAACTAAACGGTTATCGCCTGTAATAAATGATAACTATACAGCCTCATTTTATGTTGAAGAGCAGGGCTTTTATGAATACAAAATAAGAGGGTGGATAGATCATGCCTTAAACTGGCAGCATGGTATTGAGGCGAAAATTAATGATGGTCAACATGTTAAAAGTGAATTGCTGGATGGTGTGCAATACCTAAAGGCGGTTAAAAAAGAAGTTGACAAGAATGATAAAGAGTTTATAGATAATGCTGTTAAGGCATATGAGGATGAAGGACGATATTCTGAAGCAATTAGTATTGCAACATCCATAAGACTTCATGATCTTTTTATACATCATCCTCAGCGTCATTTAGCTAATGAAAGCGATACGCTGCAAATTTTTGTAGATAGAAAAAAAGCAGCATTTAGTACGTGGTACGAGTTTTTTCCAAGATCGGCTTCTCCTCAAGAAGGAAAGCACGGGACATTTAAAGATTGCGAGCAACTATTACCCAGAGTTGCCGCAATGGGATTTGATGTCTTATATTTTCCACCTATTCATCCTATTGGAGAAAAAAACAGAAAAGGAAAAAATAATGCTACAAACGCGATTGAAGGAGACAGCGGTGTGCCTTGGGCTATAGGCTCTAAGCTTGGAGGTCATAAATCTATTCATCCCGAATTAGGTACAGAAGCAGATTTTAAATCGCTCATAAAGAAAGCAAATGAAAGCGGAATAGAAATCGCAATGGATCTCGCCTTTCAGTGCGCGCCAGATCATCCTTATTTAAAGGAACATCCTGAGTGGTTTAAAAAACGCCCGGATGGAACTATGCAATATGCCGAAAATCCGCCTAAAAAGTACCAGGATATAGTCAATTTTAACTGGGATACACCTGATTTTAAGGCTCTTTGGGAGGAATTACTAAGTGTGGCGATGCATTGGATTGATTTTGGAGTTAAGATCTTCAGAGTTGATAATCCGCATACAAAGCCATTTTATTTCTGGAACTGGTTTATAAATGAAATAAAGAAAAAACATCCTGATGTTTTATTTCTGGCCGAAGCTTTTTCACGACCTAAAATTATGCAGCAGCTTGCAAAGCAAGGCTACTCACAATCATATACTTATTTTACATGGCGCACAAACAAGCAAGAGCTTATTGAGTATATGACAGAATTAACGCAAACCAAGCAAAAAGAATACTTTAGACCTAATTTCTGGCCCAATACACCAGATATTAATCCATATCATTTACAGGGTTCTAATGAAGCACAACATTTAATACGTTATGCATTAGCAGCAACTATGAGTGGGAATATAGGTTTGTATGGTCCTGTGTATGAGTTTATGATTAGTGATGCGGCTTCAGGTAAGGAAGAATATTTTAACTCTGAAAAATATCAAATTAATACCTGGGATTGGTCTCAAGAGAATAAGCTTATACGTTTAATCTCAAAGCTTAATTCTATACGGCATCATCACCCGGCTTTACAGCAAACTAACAATATAAAATTTTGTGAGATTCCAAATGAGGGATTAATGGCGTTTTATAAATGGGATGATGATAAAACAAATCATTTACTTATTGTGGTAAGCCTTGATCCTTATTATAAGCAAAGTGGCTACGTACAATTACCGCTCGAGCAATTAGGCATAAGCGCAGGTCATCATTTAACCGTGAAAGATCTTATTACAGAAAGTACCTATACATGGTTTGATGAATGGAATTATGTAGAGTTGCATCCAGCTCTGCCTTTTCATATCTTTCAAATATTCAAATAAAATAATAAAATCGTCATTCACAAATGACGCAACTCAACTTATATCCTAAATTCAACACCATGGGAGCAGATGATACTATTCATAAAAATCTAATTTTTAAATACGATTGTACGTGGGAAGAACTACTGCAACAAGAGCGATTTAAGAAGGAATTTTGCGAAGATGTTCTTGAATCATATATTTTAAATCAGCGATGGTATGGCGGCAAAGCCAGCG
>JBALXG010000078.1:7395-9077 GCA_036961055.1 Leeuwenhoekiella sp.
TGAAATAATTGATCACTTCCCAATAGAGCGTGATTCTGAAAGGTTTTATGGAATCGTTCTCGAGGTGAATTTTAAAGAAGCTTTTGTTCAAAATTATTTTTTGCCTATAGCTTTTGTCACAGATAGTAATTATGCCAAAGAAAATGTAATAGCTCATGTAGATCTGGATGGTGTACAGGGATGCCTTGTAGATGCCATTTATCTGGAGCAATTTAGGATTCAGATTTTTGATAAAATTCTGGAAGGTGAAAAATATAAATATAAAGAAGTAGCTTATAGAAGAGGTAGACAATGGGATGCTAGCAGTTACGAAAGTAGCCGGTTTTTAAATGCAGATCAAAGTAATACCTCAATTGTTTATAACGAAAAATATATCCTCAAAATATTCAGAAGGGTTTATGTAGATGAAAATCCAGATTATGAGATTAACAAATATCTCACTATGAAGGGTAGCTTTAAAAATACGCCTAAATATTGCGGAAGTATTACACTTCGTTTTAGCGATAAAAACGTAATTACTTTAGGCTTAATGCAAGAATTAGTGCCTAACGATGGCGATGCCTGGGAGTATTTTACTAATGGGTTAAAGGCGGCATTTACTACACTATCAGACCTTCAAATAGACATTAAGGCGCTAAAAGTCACCAGACCTTTTCAGCAATTAGATGTTGATGATATTCCAGAGGAAATCTTAAGTTGGTGTCCTAAAGAAATTTTTGAAGATACAGCTCAGCTCGCACGTCGATCTGCACAAATGCATATTGCGCTGGGAGAGGAGCGTGTGAATACCGCTTTTACACCACAACCTTTTGGCAATGATTATACAGTATGGTTAAAAAATCGACTAGTATATATGTTTGAAAATCGGGTAAATCTGGTTGAAAATAACATGCATAAGCTGGAAGATATGCGTCTTGAACTTGCTCATGAATTTCTAAGTAATAAAAAGATTATTCGCCAGCGTTTATTAGATTTTGATGAGGACAAATTAAAAAGTGAGCGACTGCGTATACATGGCGATTATCATTTGGGCCAGGTTTTAGTCACAAATAGGGATTTTTACATAATAGATTTTGAAGGTGAACCAGAAAGCACCATCAGAGATCGTAAGGTAAAACAACCGCCTATAAAGGATATCGCTGGCATGTTCAGGTCTTTTCATTATGCCATTTATGCGACTATTTTTAATAATCAGGAATCATATAATTATAGCATAGAAGACCTTTTTCATGCTGCAGAAGTTTTATATAGTCATATGATAGGAGTGTTTTTAAAAACCTATGTCGAGCAGGTACAAACTGCAAATCTGAATATAGGTTATATTAAAGAAATAGAGTTTTTATTACAATATTGCCTTCTAGAGAAGGCGGTTTATGAATTGGGATATGAGTTAAATGCCAGGCCACGATGGGCAATTATCCCATTAAAAGGAATTTCAAATATACTTAACGAAAAATTACATGAGTAACGTAAAGGTTTATAGTCTTTTTACAGATTTTGATATATCATTATTTAAAGCAGGAAAGCATTTTCGGCTTTATGAAAAATTAGGTTCGCACCCGGTAAAAGTCGACGGTGTAAAGGGGACTTATTTTGCAGTTTGGGCTCCCAGCGCAAAATCTGTTTCAGTGGTAGGGGATTTTAATTTTTGGCTTGAAGGAGAGCATATGCTCAATGTGCGC
>JBALXG010000079.1:0-9041 GCA_036961055.1 Leeuwenhoekiella sp.
ATAAGATTATACGTAGTTTTATTAGACAAAAAGGAGATCAGGATATTATGACACTACGCGAACAGGTTTTAAGCTAAAATTAATAGCTTTCCTATTTCTCTAATTTTTGAAAAACTTATTTGTCATGAATTAATGAAACCTTTTTTTGATGAAAGCTAAATAAAAAGCATCTGCATTTAAGCATCTCATAATTAGTTTCCCTCCTGCTCTTTCCCTCATAAATTGAAAGATTGATTTAGTATCTTGTTTGTCTGATTTGCTTATGCTTAAGCACAATCTCACCAACTTAATCTTATTTTCAATATGCAGCAACGTTACTCCTTCTTAACTCTTTTATTCCTATTACTATTTGCACCGCTTCAAGAGAGCCATGCACAACAAAAAAACTCTCAAAGTCCTATTGATACAAGTTTTATAAACAAACTTAAATGGCGCAATATAGGTCCTAATCGTGGTGGTCGTTCTTTAGGAGCTGCAGGTAGTGCAGCCAGACCTAATGAATATTACTTTGGCGCAACGGGAGGTGGTCTCTGGAAAACAACAAATGGCGGAAACGAATGGGCGCCTGTTACAGATGGCCAGATTACGAGTTCATCTGTAGGTGCTGTAGATATTGCAAACACAAACCCCAATATTGTTTATATAGGCATGGGTGAGACAGAATTGAGAGGAAGTATTACACAAGGTGATGGCGTTTATAAAACAGTTGACGCAGGTAAAACATGGCAACATATGGGACTTGAGGAAACACAGGCGATTTCCAGAATACGTATAGATCCTACAAATCCTGATATTGTTTATGTGGCAGCTTTGGGACATCCTTATGGCGAAAATGAAGAACGTGGTGTTTTTAAAACTATAGATGGTGGAAAAACATGGAAAAAAGTTTTGTTCGTTGATTCTAAAACAGGCGCTGTAGATCTTATAATAGATAGTACAAATCCTAAGGTACTTTATGCAAGTACCTGGCAGGTCTACCGGAAAGCATGGAAAATGTGGGGCGGCGGACCGGGCTGTAAATTATGGAAATCTGAAGATGCCGGTATCACCTGGACAGATTTAACTAATAATTCTGGTATGCCGAAAGGACCTTTGGGAAAAATAGGAGTCACCGTTTCTCCTGCAGACCCATCAAGAGTATGGGCTTTAATTGAAGCTAATGAAGGCGGAGTATTTAGATCTGATGATGCTGGTAAAACATGGCAGCGTACTAATGATCAACGTAAATTAAGACAAAGAGCTTTCTATTATTCTCGCATTTACGCAGACCCACAGGATAAAGAAATAGTATATGGATTGAATACTGGTTTTTACAAATCGGTAGATGGTGGTAAAACCTTTGATACGATTATAGAAGTTCCACATGGCGATAATCATGATTTATGGATTGATCCTACAAATCCTGAGAGAATGATAAATGCTAATGATGGCGGTGGAAATGTAAGTATAAATGGCGGTAAAACGTGGACAGAACAAGATTATCCTACCGCACAATTTTATCATGTCATGACCACAAATGATGTTCCCTATCATGTTGTAGGCGCACAACAAGATAATTCAACTCTCGCTATACCAAGTGAAGGCTGGGATTTTCGATCGGCAAATGGTCCTAATCACGGGTGGTACTATAGTGTGGGTGGTGGCGAAAGTGGCTGGATAACCGAAAATCCAGAAAACCCGGATATATTTTATGCTGGTAGTCAGGGTGCTTTGCTTACCCGATTTGATCGTAGTAACGGTCAATTACGCGATATACAGGTTTATCCTCGTTTCTTCTCAGGTGAACCAGCCAGTGCTTTGCCAGAACGCTGGCAGTGGACATTCCCAATAATGTTTTCACCTGTTGATTCAAATGTCATGTATACCACTTCTCAACATGTATGGAAAACAACAAATGATGGTCAAACATGGGAAAAAATAAGTCCTGATCTTACCTATGCCGATCCTGCAACTTTAGGAAAAACCGGCGGAGTAATAACAATGGATATGAATGGTCCCGAAATTTACGCCACTGTCTTTGCTTTGGCTCCATCTCATTATGACATCAATACAATCTGGGCAGGATCTGATGATGGTAAAATTTTTATTACTCGTGATGGTGGAAAAAACTGGGAAGATATTACACCTAAAGATTTACCTAAATTTTCGCGTGTTAGTATTATCGATGAATCAACACATAATCCCGGAACATTATATGTAGCCGCAAATCGTTATCAGGTCGATGATCGCCAGCCGTATGTTTTCAAAACTCATGATTATGGTAAAACATGGACAAAAATAATCACCGGTATTGAAGATGGCCATTTTGCACGTGCCATACGTGAAGATCCTGTGCGCGAAGGATTACTCTTTCTGGCTACGGAACATGGTGTTTATTTTTCTTTAAATGACGGTAATTTGTGGCAGCCGCTTCTGCTTAACTTACCTGATACGCCCGTGCGTGATCTTGTGATTAAAGATAGTGACATAGTGCTTGGGACGCATGGAAGAGGTTTCTGGATACTTGATGACATTGAACCGTTGCGTGAATATTCTAAAAAGATGATAGAAGAACCTTTAGTGTTATTTAAACCTGCAGATCCTATTAGGGGTGTTTATGATGCTAAAATGCAGTATTATTTAAAAAAGCAAACCGATTCTATTACCATTGAAATTCTAGATGGTAGAGGTGATTTAGTTGCTTCATATGGAGGAAATAAAACAAAACCTGAAGCAAAATCAAAAGACCCTGAAGACCAAAGAAAAGGGATAGATCCTCCTACAACAGCTGAAGGAATTAATACTTTTGTATGGGATCAGCGATATCCCGGCGCAACTACTTTTGATGGTATGATTATCTGGAGCGGCAGACCGGCTTCAGGACCTAAAGCTCCACCCGGCGATTATAAGGTGCGTATTAAAACTGGTGATCTTGTGCAAACACAATCTTTTAAAATAGTAAAAGATCCTAATCTTAAAGGGATAACAGATGCTGATTTACAAGAGCAATTTGAGCTCGCTTCTAAGATCGTAAAAAAGACAAGTGCAGCAAATGAAGCAGTTATACGCATAAGGGAATTACGTAAAGAAATTGAGAAAGATTCCTTACATGCAATTAAGTTTAAAAAAGAGGCCGCTTCTTTATTTACAAAATTAGATACTTTAGAAACCGATTTGTATCAGGTTAAAAATCAGTCAAATCAAGATCCACTTAATTTTCCAATAAAACTTAATAATAGATTAGCCTCTTTAAGACGCAGTGTAGAAAATGGCGATAATAAGCCTACTGATGCTGCATATAAAGTTTTTGATGAGCTTTCTGCAGAGCTAAAATCTTATCTTAAGCAGGTTGATGAAACAATTTTGGAAATAAATAATAAACTCCAGAAGAAAGAATTTAAAAATTAATTTTAACCCAATAATCAAAAAAAAATCCCCGATTTTAAGAGTAAAATCGAGGATTTTTAGCACTCTTTGGTAGCTATTTTACAAATCCTAATTAATTAAGCAATTCTTGCTCATGAGATTTCTCTATTTTAACTACAACAGATTTACTTATAGGAGTATTGCTGTAATCTGAATTGTGGTTATATGGTACTAGCACATTTGTTTCTGGATAATAGGCCGCTATATTTCCTTCAGGAATATTGTAAGGAACGACAAGAAATTTAAATGCTTTACGCTCTTTACCTTCATAATTACTTACCATATGTATTACGTCAAGTTTTTTAAGACCTTTTTTCAACATGTCAGCTTCATTAATAAAAACTACACGGCGCTCATTATACACACCTCTATACCTGTCATCTAAACCATAAATAGTAGTGTTAAATTGATCATGAGAACGTATTGTCATAAGGAGTAATTCATCTTTTGTAAGTTTATGAGCTGGAAGGTCATTAACACAAAATTGGGCTCTAGCGTTGGGCATCATGCTAAAATCAAGATTTCTAACATTATTAGGTAAATAGTATCCTACACCTTCAGAATCTAGACTAGTGTCTGTAAAACCTGCGGAAACAAGATCTATTTTAGATCTGATAAGATCATAATCCTGACAAAGATTTTTCCAGTCTACAGGGTGATTGCCTTTGTAATAGGCTTCGGCCATACCGCCAATTATTTCTGTTTCGCTTTTAAGAATTTTTGATGCTGGTTTAAAGATGCCATTCGTGCGTCTTATTTGCCCCATGCTGTTTTCGATGGTATTATACCTGTTTTTTCCTTTTTTATCGAGGTCTTTTTCAGAGCGTCCTAGTGTAGGTAGTATTAAAGCGGTTTTACCAGTTATTAGGTGACTCCTATTCAGTTTTGTACTTATTTGTACAGATAATTCACAATTCTGCATCGCTTCTGCTGTGTATTCCGTATCAGATGCTGCCATAACAAAATTACCACCCAATGCAATAAATACCTTTACTTTACCCTCGTGCATCGCCGGGATAGCTTTCATCACATCATAACCTTCTTCGTCTGAAGGTTCAAAGCCAAAAACATCTTTTATTTTTTGATTTACTTCTTCATCTATATAGTGCATGATTCCCACACTTCTATCACCTTGTACATTACTATGACCTCTTACAGGACAAGTACCGGCACCGGTTTTTCCTAAACTTCCTTTTAGCAATAAAAGGTTTACATACTCTTTTATTGTGGCTACACCATTTTTATGTTGTGTAAGGCCCATTGCCCAGCAAATAATTATTCTTGATTTTTTAGCTAAAAGGCCTACAGTTTGATTGATAAGCTCCTCACTTACTCCACACATCTCCAGAAGTTCGGCTTCGCTATATTCATCAAGATCTGCCAGTACTTTTTCATAACCTTCGGTGTAGGTATTTATAAAATCGTGGTCAAAAACAGAATGATCTTTTTGATCAAGCATAGCCAGTTTTTTCATAATCAGCTTTACCAGTGGTATATCCTGATTTATTCTAACCTGAAGATGCACATCTGCCATGCGCTCACCAGAACCTACCCAGCCCTTTACTTTTTGCGGATTTTTGAAACGTACTAATCCCGCTTCTTCCAGCGGATTTATAGCCACTATTTTACCGCCGTTTTCTTTACATTTTTCTAGCGCAGACATCATTCTGGGATGATTAGTTCCAGGATTTTGACCTGCGATTATAATAACCTCAGCATCGTCAAAATCTTCAAGCTTTACAGATCCTTTACCTATTCCTAAAGTATCTACTAAAGCTTTACCACTAGACTCATGACACATATTAGAGCAGTCCGGCATATTATTGCTTCCCATGGCGCGCACAAAAAGACCATACATAAAAGCGGCCTCATTACTAGACCTGCCTGAAGTATAAAAAACACCTTCTTGTGGGGAATTCATTTTATGTAGTTCATCTGCAATGAGCTCGTATGCACCTTCCCAACTTATAGGTTCATAAAAAATACTATCTGGTCTTAAGACCATAGGTTCAGTTAATCTTCCACTTTTACCTATTTTATAGTCAGACCAGCTTGATAATTCCTCTACAGAATATTTAGCAAAAAACTCTCGTTCGACTCTATAATTGGTAGCCTCTTCAGAAAGTGCCTTACCCCCATTCTCACAGTATTCTGCAACTTTAGAAGGATGTTTAGGATCTGGCCAGGCACAACTCATACATGCAAAACCTTCCTGCTGGTTTAACATGGCAAGACCTTTAAAGGATTTGAGAACTCCCATTTCATGAAAGGTATGTTTAAGAGTTGCCTGTACGGCTGGTATTCCGGCAGCATAATCCATTGGCTCTTCTACTCGTATACCTGTAAAATCCTGAGGAATACGGAAAGAAACATTTCTTTTTATTTTTTCCATTTACATTTTTATTTAGAACCGAACTTGGCCAATTTTTAACCTGTAGAAGTGATTTTGACCCGGTTAGTAGTGATTTTTCAAATTTCACATGAATTTAAAATTTAGTTTTCAATCAGGCAGAGCACATTTAAGACTTTGTATATTCTTTAACAGCTTCTACCACCGTGCAAATAGACTTGCTGTTAAACTAAGTTAAAGTGAAAAAAAGACATTTTGATTTGTTGAATTTTGCAATCTGTTAATAATTAAAAATAAAAAATGAGCGAAGTAAAAGCATATGGAGCTTCTTCTGCAACTGCAGAATTAGAAGAATTAAACATTAAAAGAAGAGAATTAACTGCTGAAGATATTGAGATTGATATTGAATATTGTGGGGTTTGCCATAGCGATATTCATACTGTAAGAAACGACTGGGGAGGCGCACAGTACCCCGTAGTTCCCGGTCATGAGATTATAGGCCGAGTTACAAATGTAGGTGCAAATGTTACCGGTTTTAAAAAAGGTGATCTTGTAGGAGTAGGCTGTATGGTAGATTCATGCCAGGAATGCAGTTCTTGTAAGGATGATCTGGAACAGTTTTGTGAAAATGGCGCAACGTTTACGTACAATGCTCCTGACAAGCATTTAGGCGGCCACACATATGGTGGTTATTCTGAAAAAGTTGTCGTTGATAAGAAATTTGTTTTAAATATTCCAGAAAACATAGATCCGGCAGGTGCAGCGCCTTTATTGTGTGCAGGTATCACCACGTGGTCGCCTTTGCGTCACTGGAATGTAAAAAAAGGTGATAAAGTAGGTGTTATAGGATTAGGTGGTCTGGGACATATGGGAATAAAATTTGCCCACGCCTTAGGAGCACATACGGTTATGATTACCACTTCCCCAGAAAAATCTCAAGATGCAAAAGAACTGGGAGCAGACGCGGTTTTAATCTCAAAAGATGAGAAGCAAATGGCAGAACATGCCGGATCTTTTGATTTCTTACTAAATACAATTCCAGTGGGTCATGAGATGAATCCTTACATAGGTTTACTTAAAAGGGATGCGACTATGGTTTTAGTGGGTGCGATTGATGATATGAAACCTTTTACGGGCGGCGCGATTGTTATGGGCCGCAAGAGAATAGCTGGATCTTTAATTGGCGGAATTAAAGAAACTCAGGAAATGCTTGCTTTTTGTGGAGAACACAATATTGTGTCAGATATTGAGATGATCGATATGCAAAACATAAATGAAGCTTACGATCGTGTTGTAAAATCTGATGTTAAATACAGATTTGTAATTGATATGAAATCTCTTAAACAGGCCTAATAATCTGACTTTTTAAGTACTTTTTTAAAAGGAGAAATTAATTTTTCTCCTTTTTTTATGTCTCCATATTAAATTACTGATTTGTAAAAGCGAAAACGTTATATCGTTAAAGTTTAGATTTTGTTAAATTAAACAAACGTTTAATTTAAACATTTGTTTAATTTTGCCCGAGATTTTTAAAGTTAAAATGAAACTTAACGATAAACAGATACAAATTTTGAAAGTGGCAGAAAAACTGTTTTCTGAAAATGGTTTTGACGGCACTTCTGTAAGGAATATTGCAAAAGCGGCAGACATAAACGTTGCAATGATTTCTTATTATTTTGGCTCAAAAGAAAAACTGCTGGGTGCGCTTTTATTGCATCGTACATCAGATTTTAGACTTTTGGCAGAGTCTGTTTTAGCCAAAAACACCAGCCATTTAGATCGTCTGGATGCTTTGGTCATACTGGTGATAAAACGCATTCACTCAAATAGAAGAATTTATAAAATTATCTATTCAGAATTTTCAAATCCTTCGCGCAATTCAGACTTTGAAAACTATAAAAAGCAAAAACTAAAAAATTATAAAATCATTGAGGATTTTGTTAGAAGCGGCCAGGAAGCAGGAGTTTTTACAAAAAATGTTGAAATCTCCCTTATTTACCCAACTATTTTTGGCACATATTTTCACTTCTATTATAACAAACCTTTCTACGCCGCGATTCACAATTTAAGTGAGGATTTTTCTCTAGATGAATTTGTGCATAAAGTACTAACACCACATTTACAAAAAACAATTAAAGCACTCTTAACCTATGAAATTTAGAATTTTATTTTTTTCACTCCTTATAAACTTAGGTTTAGAAAATATAAATGCCCAGGAAGTAAAAGGCATAACACTTGAGCAAGCTGTAGGCCTGGCACTTACAAATAGTGATGCAGCAAAAATTGCAGATGCTAAAGTCACCACGGCTATAGGCGAGGTAAATGTTACTAAAAATAATCAGTATCCAGATTTTGATATCTCAGGTCAATACCTCTATCTCACAAATGCAGACATTAATATAAAATATTCTACAACGCAAAGTGATCCTGATCCTGAAGAGGCAGATACCGGAGGATCACCTAGCGTTGACGGACTTTTAATAGGTCAGGCCTCTATTTCTATGCCTGTTTTTTCGGGTTTTAAGCTTAAAAACCTGCTTAAAGCAAGTGAAAATCAGTATCAGGCGGCAATTTTCAACTCAAAAGATGATAAAGAGCAACTTGCTCTTCAAACTATTATCACTTACGTTAATCTTTATAAAGCAACTCAAACTGTTGAACTTGTAAATGAAAATTTAAAAAGCACGCAACAACGGGTTAAAGATTTTCAGGCCATGGAGCAAAATGGCATTCTCGCGCGTAACGATTTGCTTAAAGCACAACTACAGGAGTCTAACGTTCAACTCACTCTTGAAGAAGCTATAAAAAACAGAAACATTCTTAATTATAAACTTGCTGTTTATTTAAAACTTCCGCAAGGCACAGAGATTAATCCCACTGAAACAAGCTTTGGACCAGTACCTCAAGAAAGTGGAAATAATGATGTATCTCGTAATGATCTTCAGGCGCTGCAATATCAGGAGCAAGCTGCCGAAAATCAAATTAAAGTGGCACAAAGTAAATATTATCCATCACTTTCTCTTACCGGTGGTTACATCGCTCTTGATGTTCATAATGCATTAACTGTAAAAAATGCTATGAATGTAGGTGTGGGTCTTTCTTATAATCTAGCAGATATTTTTAAAACTAAAAGCGATGTAAAAGTTGCGCAAAGCCGAGTAGAAGAATTACAATTTTCGGTAGACAGAGCAACAGATCAAATCACTGTACAAATAGAAAATGCAAAGCAGGATTATAATCTGGAACTTAGAAAATTTGAAGTTTATACAAAATCTGAAGAGCAAGC
>JBALXG010000007.1:0-20058 GCA_036961055.1 Leeuwenhoekiella sp.
TATCTGGTCATCAGATGTGTATTTAATATAATCAAGATCGTTGGGGCGTTTAGGAATACCATTGCTGATAAAAATATCCTGAATTCCATCGCGGTCATAATCACCAAAAAGCGCTCCCCAACTCCAGTCTGAAGCTGCCACACCACTCATCAAACCTGTTTCTGCAAAGTAATTTCCACCTTCATTAAGCTGAAGCATGTTGCGGGTATATTGAGGATGATAACCCAGCCGCTCAATACGCATTTTATGTAAATCTACATTGTCGTCCCCAGCTGATGATTTCAAGACTTTTTCATCTTCTGCCAGCATATCAAGCGTCATCAGATCATAGTAACCATCATTGTTTATATCTGCAACATCGCTACCCATTGAGAAGCGTGAAGTATGACCAAAATTGCTACTCAGACCTTCAGTGAACGTGCCATCGCCATTGTTGAGGTAATAATAATCATCTTCATGAAAATCGTTACTTATGTAAATATCTGTAAAACCGTCGTTGTTAAAATCGGCTGTACTGATGCCCAGACCATAACTATTTGCGCCGCCGTAAATACCAGCCTGCTCACTGTGATCTACAAATTTTCCGTTTTCATTGATCATTAATTTATCTCCACTTTCTACAGAACGTTTATTTCTTATAGAAGCAGGGCCAAAGGAATTAACGGTATGTATCGCGTGATTTAGAATATAAACATCAAGATCACCATCATTATCTGCATCAAAAAAAGCTGCCTGAGAAGAGTAATTTTCGAGATCTAAGCCAAATTTTTCAGCGCTTTCCGTAAAGGTGAGATCACCATTATTAATAAAAAGTTCGTTGTGGCCCAGAAAACCGTTAATACCTACCACTGCCGAAACATAAATATCAAGATTGCCATCACCATTTACATCTGCCATTGTGCAACCCGTACTCCACGAATTGCTACCTGCAACTCCTGCTTTTTCAGTAATATCTTCAAAAACAAAATTACCTTTATTGAGATATAATTTGTTGTCGACCTGATTACCTGTAAAGTAAATGTCTGCCAGGCCATCGTTGTTTATATCGCCTATACTCACACCACCACCATTGTAGAAATAGAGATAATCGAGAATATTTTGATCTTTAGTTTCGGTAAGTTTATTAATAAAGTTGATCCCAGTAGTTTTAGCATCGGGGTTTTCAAAGAGCTCACCCTTCTTTTTTTGGCAACCAAAAAAGACTGTAAAAAGTAAAATAAAAGAAATTGATTTATAACGCATTAACTTCGAAAATCTTAGGTTTTTGGTTATTTATTGCCGCTATTATGAAGGTTTTACCCGATTTATCTTTATATAATTTGAGGTTTTTTACTTCGTCTTTTAAGAAGAAACCGCTGTCGTTGTAATCTTCCCACTTAAAGTCCATTTTACCATCACCTAGTAAAACACTACCATAACTGGCATCAAGGCGAGAGAATTGCGGTTTGAGTTCGTAATTGTTTCCTCCTAAAATAAGATCAAGATTTCCGTCTTTATTTATGTCAATACATGAAATGCCACAAACGCATGAAAACTGAACTCGTGCAGGCAGAATCTTTATTTCAAAGTTTCCTTTACCATCATTTACGGCGACAATTGTTTCAGAAATATTTGCTGTTTTTACCAGCGAATTTTTAATGGTTTCGTCTGAAAATAATTCTGGAATAGTCTTTTTAGCATACTCTGAAGCTTTCAGATTTTGCTTTTTAAGTGAAACAAGTTGTGTAGTAAGATCTTTTTTCATGTGCAATGGATAATCGCCACCATCTCTGTTTTGTGTCACTAGTTGCTCAATTGTACCATTGTTGTCAAAATCATTGACCCACATTTTCATAGGATTCTCCGTGGATGTTTTATAAGGGATGTTACTTCCTTTATTTCCCACAATTAAATCCATATCACCATCATTATCCAGATCTGCTGCTTCAACAACATTCCACCAACCTTTATAATCGTCTAAGTTTGTTTTCAGTTTTGTAAGACGTTTACCCAGATTCTTAAAAATCATTGGCGACCCCCAATCTGAAGCCGTAATAAGATCCTTTTTATTGTCACCATCAATATCTGCCCAGATTGCGCTAGTAATCATTCCGGCATCTTTAAGATCATAAGCAAGCTTTTCTGTAGCATCTGTAAAAGTGCCATTACCCTGATTTTCTAAGAATAAATGTTTAGGATCGATACCATAAGTGCCAACAACACTTCGTGAACCTATAAAAACATCAACGTCACCATCATTATCAAAATCATAAGGAGCGATTACCGAAATATTAGTATCGTTAGTTGGCAATTCTATAGATGATTTGCTGAAATTTCCTTTGCCGTCATTGAGGTAAAGACGTGTTATGTATTCTTTCTGTTTGCCTATTTCATTACCGCCTGAGCCTACTATTAAATCTAGATCGCCATCACCATCAGCATCAAAAAAGGCGGAAGCCGTATCTTCGTATTGTGCATCATTCTGCAGAGCAGGCTGTTTTGACGGTTTCAGGTTGCCATTACCTTTATTTAGATAAAGTGTGCCGGTCTGCATTTCTGCGCCACCAATAAATGTGTCTTCGTTGCCATCATTATTTACATCTGCAACAGCAAGCGCCGGACCTTCTTGTGAAAGCATTTGAGATATTAAACCCTCATAATCAAAATCTGTGTAATTATTTTCTTTGTGAATCTGCAGCTCTTTATCTGGAATTTCGGTCAATAATTGCTGCTTTTTAACCGATTTTGGTGCCAAAATATGCGATTTTGCTTCAGATTGATTTAAGGTAAGAAGCTGATTTGCCTCAACAGAATCCAGTTTTTGTGTAGAATCATCTGGCCAGATTACGCGCAGGGAATCGATTATTTTTGTTTCGCCCAGCCCAATATCCATCACATAATCCATTGAGGACTGAAAACCTCTAAAAGGAGAAAGCTCCTGAAGGACAATCTGATCTTTGTAATACAATTTAACTGAAGCGCCCAAAGCAAATTTGTTAGCACCTTCACCAACTAGTTTTATTTTTAAATAGTTGTTATTAGTAAGTTTTTCTGCGTTATTTCTATAAACAAATGCTTCCATATTAACGTTATTCACGATAAGATCAAGATCGCCATCGTTGTCAAGATCGCCGTAAGCACAACCGTTAGATAAACCGGGAATATTAAGACCCCATTCTTCAGCCTCATTTTTAAACTTAAGATCTTTATTATTCTTGAAAGCGTAGTTAGAAAGTAGCGTGATGGGCATCTTGCTAATAATAGAATCAATAGCCTCTTTTTTACCTGTAAGAGCCATTTTTTGAATGATATCATTTGCAAAAAAGTCAACAAAATCGAGATCTGTAAGATCATGATTTATACCATTAGTGACATAAATATCTCTAAAACCGTCATTATCCATATCAAAAAGAAGCCCAGCCCAACTCCAGTCTGTGCTTTCTACACCGCTGTAATTTGCTATTTCAGAAAAAGTATTGTTGCCATTATTTAACTGGAGTGTATTCTGAATATACTGCTGATAGAAGTCTTTGCTCTGTTTTAGTTTAAAGACGTTGTAGCCTTCAAATTCCATTACAGATTTTACGCGCTCATCGCCATCTGGAAGCATATCTGTAATATAAATATCTGCATTGCCATCATTATTTATATCTGCTACATCTACACCCATTGCTGAAAGTGACAGATGAGAAGTCCAGTTTTCTATATCTTCAGTAAATGTTCCATCCTGATTATTTATATATAGATAATCACGTTCATAGAAATCGTTTGAGACATATATATCAGGATACAGATCATTATTAAAATCGCTTATAACAACTCCTAGTCCAAAACCTATTAAGCTTCCGTAGATATGTGCCTCTTCACTTACGTCAACAAATTTGCCGTTGTCATTTCGCAGAAGCATATCGCCCACACCTCTAAAAATTTCGGGAACACCTTCCCAATCCTGAGCGCGCACATCGCGCTGTTCTGCGTAACCTAAACTGCTTACAGGAATATTGCTGTTATTTAAAATATAAGCATCAAGATCACCGTCTTTATCATAGTCAAAAAAGGTCGCGTGCGTACTAAAACCTGTTTTTGCCAGGTTATATTCGGCGGCTTTTTCAGTAAAAGTAAGGTCGCCATTATTTATATAGAGATCGTTGTCGTGATTGTTACCTTCCATATTACCAGCGTTACTCACATAGAGATCTAATAGGCCGTCATTATTAATGTCGACCATATTTACTCCTGTAGACCAGGGTTTATTTCCGGCAACACCTGCTGATTCGGTTATATCTTCAAACTGAAAATTTCCTTTATTTAAATACAGTTTGTTAGACTTCATGTTTGCGGTGAAATAAATATCCGGAAGTCCGTCATTATTAATATCACCTATTGCTACGCCACCGCCATTGTAGAAATTACGGTACTTAAAAATATTGAAGTCTTTTTGATTTTTAACTTCGTTTAGAAAATTGATTCCTGTAGAATCTGAGGGCAAAAGAGAGAAAAGTTTTTCTTTTTCAGGAGCAGATTTTTTATCATTATTTTCTTTAGAACAGGAAATTATAAGGGAAATAATGCTAAGGAAAAGAAATATTTTGAAATTCTGGATATTCATATTATAAGGTAATTTACCAAAGATAAAAACGTAGGTGGGTTTAATGATTTGTATTCTAGATATTTATATGTAAAATACATTTTTTTATCAGCAGAGCCTTATCGCGTTATATCGATATAGTAAAAGTATTAAAGTAAAAGAATTATAAAGGGTTTTCTATAATATTTAAATAATTGATCAAATAGGAAAACGAGCGCATTTTTTAAAAAGCAATCCTTCTTAATTAGCTTTTTAAATTTGGCTAATTTAAGAAGGATTGCACCTTTTTACTTAAAGTTTACGACAAATTTTATTTTGTCATTAAGTGAATTTATAATTTAGTAACCTGGATTTTGAGTTAAATTAGGATTAGTAATTATAGCTGTAGCCGGGATAGGATATAATACTCTGAAATCTTCAGAATTGTCTTTAAACTCCCAAGGATCAGAAAATTTTCCAAATCGAATAAGATCATTTCTTCTCCATAACTCTTCATATAATTCTCTACCACGTTCGTCAAGCAAATCCTGATCTGAAAGTGATGTAAGAGGTGTTGCGCCTCTTATGGTTCTCAATTGGTTTACCAGTGTTAAAGCATCAGCATTTGAAGTCCCACCATTTAATATGGCTTCAGCTTTCATCAAGTGAGCATCAGCATAACGAAACATAACTTCATGATTTGCAAAAGCTCCATTTTCAGGATGATATTTTATTACGCGTATTCCTGTAACTTCATTGTTTCCTAAAAGGCCTGGTAAGTCTTTTGTAAATACTAACGGATTACCCGGGCGATCTGTCATTGCATTTCCATCTTGATCGTATTGTTGATTTATTAAAAAACCATAACCTATACCTAGATTTGAACCATCTGTAGGAACAAAACCTCTTCTTTCCTCTTGACCAGAACCGGGAACATTAATATTAGGATCTCCTTCAAACAGATCATAAAATTCAGCTAAAGTGGTAAAACCATTCCAGCCACCACCAGTGTTATCAGGTGAGTTTTGTTTGTAATGTAAAGTATTCCACATTCTTGGACCTACATCAGATGTTGTAAAATAGATAGTTTCAGTATTTATTGCAGAAGTGAACAGGTCAAAATAACCTTCCTGAAGATCAAAACCTTCTGATTTAATAGCGTCAACCAGATTTATTACTTCTGTCATATCTGCAGCAGCAGGAGTATCACTTCCTAAATAAATATGTTTGTTCAAATAAATTTTAGCTAATAAAAACTGAACAGCAGCCTTTGTTGGCTTATTTAAATCATCACTTGGGCCCTTAAGAGGTAAATCTGCTAACGCTTCAGTAAGGTCATTCATTACAAAGTCTAATGCCTCAGCTCTTGTCATTACAGATGGAAAAACATCTGATCCTTCATCTGGAGTTCTAAATGGTACCTGACCAAATAGATCTAAGAGTTGGAACATGCTATATGCTCTGATAAATTTTGCTTCTGCAGCTTGCTCAGGTGTAGGTTTACTTCTTGTGTCGATTATAGAAGTTGCATTAAAAACCATCTGGTTAAAATTATTCCAGGTTCCTTTTATGAAGTTGTGGTTAGAATCCCATGTATGTGCATGTAGATTACGCCAAACACCATTATCTCCCCAGTCAGTACCTCGTGTAGGAACAAGTTGCTCGTCAGTACTAACTTCGGTAAGCGCATAAAGGTTTTCTTGTGTTGAAATTTGACCTCTAAGCGTATTGTACAAGTTTGTGAGGTTGGCATCGGCATCGACTCCATTGAAATCTCCTGATAAATTCCCAAATCTGGAATCTGTCTCTTCAATTTTTAAGTCTGTACATCCAACGGCTCCTATGAGTAAAACGCCTATTGAAAATTTGTAAAGATTTATAGTTTTCATATTTATTTTTTTTAAAACGTTGCGCTTAAACCTAAAGTGTAAACTCTTGGTCTTGGGTAGGTTGTGTAATCAATACCTAATGATGGAATATCATTTAAAGATTTAGGAACATTTACTTCTGGATCTAAACCAGAATATCCTGTAATCACAAATAGATTTTGACCGGTAAGTGAAAATCTTACAGATTTTAAAAGACCATCGTGTTTCATATCTAAACTATAACCTAAAGAAAGGTTTTGTAATCTAACAAAATCTCCTTTTTCTAAGAATCTTGTAGAAACATCAGCAGCATTAGCTTTTGATTCTCCACTTGTTAAAACATCTGTGGTAACATTTTTACCTACACCTATTATACCGGCTGTAAAGTAAGCATTGGCAGTGTTATTGTAAACATATTGACCAAATTGTCCTGCAAGGAATGCGTTTACATCAAAGTTTTTATAGCTGAAACTTGTTGAGAATCCACCTGTGAAATCAGGTAAAGCACTCTTACCTACAAATTTTTGCACATCGCCATCGGGGTATACAGAAATTCCATTTTCATCAAACCCACCAAATTCACGTAAGTAAAAAGAAAATAAAGGTTGTCCTCCTGCTAGTAACTGAGCATAAGCATTGGTAAGACCATTACCATTAATCTGGCCGGTTTGTATTTTACCATCAAAGTCCTTAACCTCATTCTCATTATATGATACGTTAAGACCTACATTCCATGTAAGATCATCAGATTGAAGAATATCGTAGTTTAGTGAAAATTCAACCCCTTTATTGACAATTTTTGCGTCAAGATTTTCAAAGGCAAAGGGTTGCGGTGTAGGCTGGGCAATTTCTTTTTTCAATAATAGATCTGTTGTGTTTTTATAGTAAATATCTATAGAGCCATTTAAACGATCATTATTAAAACCAAAGTCAATACCAAAGTTTGCCTGAGAAGTTTGTTCCCACTTAAGATCTTTGTTAGGAAATGCAACAACTTCTGTTCCTGGTACGTTAATATTACCACCATTATCTATACTTATACCTGCATATCGTTCTCTATAAGTAAAATTACCGTAACCCAGACCATCCTGACTTCCTGTAATCCCGTAACCAACTCTTAATTTTAAAGTAGAGAATTGATCACCTATAAAGTCTTCATTATTTAGCTTCCATGCAAATGCACCAGAAGGGAAAGCACCGTAGCTATTATTAGGTCCAAAACGTGAAGATCCATCTACACGTAAAGTAGCTGTAAACAAGTATTTATCTGCTATTGTATAGTTAAATCTACCAAAAAAGGATTGTAGCTCATCTGTAAAGTTAAAAAGGTCACCACTCACTGCAGTTAAAGGAACACCGGCAGGAGCATCAACATTTTCTGTAGCTATATCTGGAAATAAGCGGTTTACAAAAAGACCATCTGCATCATAACCATATTGTTGATAAGAGCCTGCAATAGCTCCTTCAATTGTATTTGCGGCATTCTCAAGTTGGGTTGCCATACCGCTCAGGCTTGCCGTATTGTAGCCAAAACCTAAAACTGTTTTTCCGCTTCTTAAGAATTCCTGATAAGAGAAACCAATAAGTGCTTCAAAGTTAGAGTTGTCAAATTCTTTTGTATAGTTAAGAGTAAAATCTAACAATTTTGATTTTGTAAAGACTTCACCTAGCGCACCACGACCATTCCCGGGAGTACCGTTAGTAAACCCTGTAACATCTCTGGACAGTGTTTGATTTTTATCACTTTGAGATTGATCAAAACCTACACTTACCCTTGCTTTTAAGTTGTCTAAAATAGAATATTCTGCAGAAAGATTTGCAAGTACTCTATTAGTATGAGCTTCATCTTTGTAATATTCTAATAACTGAGTTGGTACTAACTCACCACCACCAGTGCTAAAATTTGGATCATCTGGCCAGGTAGGATTAGCAAAATAAGCTGCACCTAAAAGGTCGCCTGTAGAACCCGCATTATTACTAATGAGTGGAGCATTATCATTTACGCGAGAGTAAGTACCACCGAAATCAATTTTTAATTTGTCATTAAAAAAACGTTGTGAAGCATTTATTCTTGCTGTAATTTTTTCCTGATCAGATTTTTCTACAACACCATTTTGTTGTGTGTAACCAAAAGAGCCACGTACATAACCAGAGTCATAATTGTTTGAATATGCGAGGTTATGATTTATTGATAACGTATTTCTTAAAACAACATCTTGCCAGTCTGTATCAAAACCATAATCTAATCCTGAAGCATCACCGCCAAATTGAGTAACTCCTGCAAGATATTGCTCTCTGTTTAAGAGATTAAAACGTTCTGCAGGTGATGAATAGCTGGTATTAGTAGAAAATTCAAATAAACCTCCACCGCCGGCTCTTCCACTTTTTGTAGTGATTATAACAACACCGTTAGCACCACGAGAACCATAAATTGCAGTTGCAGAAGCATCTTTTAATATACTTATGCTTTCTATATCATTTGGGTTTAAAAAGCTTAATGGGTTACGAGCAGAGCTTGAGCCTGCACCTATATCTGCACCGCCGGCTGAAGTATCATCACCTGCAAGAGGCACACCATCTACAACAAATAGCGGATTATTATTTGAACGTACAGAAGCAGTACCTCTTATACGCACCTGCACTCCAGCACCGGGCTCTCCACTTGATTGTGTTATTTGCACACCTGCAGTTTTACCTTGAATCAATTGTTCTGGCGAAGAAATAACACCTTTGTTAAAAGAGTCTGAAGTAACTACAGATACTGCTCCCGTCGCGTCTTTGACAGATTGCGTACCATAACCTATAACCACCACTTCTTCAAGCGCATTTGCATCTTCCTCCAGGGTGACATTTACCGTAGAGCGGCCACTTACACCCATCTCCTGAGTAGCAAAACCTACATAACTAAATACTAAAACGGCATCGCCGGGGACATCGTTTAGGGTGTAATTTCCATCAAAATCTGTTGTAGCACCATTTGTTGTTCCTTTTACAAGAACATTTGCTCCTGGTAAAGGTCCGTTAGATTCTGAGACGGTTCCGGTCACAGTCTGCGCCTGCGCCATACTTACCAGAAAAAAACCAGAAACAAACAGAATACTCTTGAGAAATAATTGCTTCATGTGTTAAAAATTTAAAATTGATTTATTGATTGTTGCTTGCCTTTTATAATAGCTGTTCAAAAAACGAATAAATGTTAATACATCGTTTGAGTTGCGCAAACGATTTTTGTGTTTAAAGCGTAAACTTTACAGTTATTATGATAATTTTTATATAATATTTATTGAATAGGCAATAATAATCAAATTTGATCATATATTAATAAAAATCGAATTTTTTGTGTATTAATTTGTCACAATCTGATACTATTTTAAACAGGCAGTAGCAGATGATAGTTGGCTTGGAGGGCAGCATGTTGATTATTAGTACTTTTTCTCATTCGGTTAAATAACATACATAAGTGTAAATAATACAGCTATTATTGAGAGAAACCGAATTACTTCATATACTAAGAAGCCTACTACAAATTTCACAAGATCAATTTTCAATCTTAACCGAAGATTGGAGATCGTTGCATTTTCTTGATTCTTTACAAATTAAATGGGAATATTTGACATATACAACGATAAAGTAAAAATTCGTTTACTTATTAATAAAGGTAAATTATACTTTTATTGATGAATAAGGGCTCGTTTCATTAGAGGATTGTGATTTTTTATACTAAAAATTAGTTAAAATTTATTTAGGACGAATTGGTTTTTCAAGTTATCTATGGCGGTTTTTAGATAAAAATATGCGATTTTGGGACTCGAGAGGCAGATTTTTAAATCAACAATCTTATAGCGATTAACTCATTTTATTTAGGCGAAAGTATTCACTTATCTTTGCGCTCTGTGAAATACGATGTAATTATAATAGGAGGAGGAGCTGCCGGTTTTTTTACCGCAATTAATCTTGCCGAAACCGCGCGCCACCTAAATATCCTTATTCTAGAAAGGGGAAAAGAAGTGCTCACAAAAGTGCGTGTTTCTGGTGGTGGTAGATGTAATGTAACTCATGCCGACTTCCTGCCAAAATCTTTATCTACTAATTATCCCAGAGGAGAAAGGGAGTTGTTGGGTCCTTTTCATCAGTTTATGACAGGAGATACCATGGCTTGGTTTGAAGAGCGTGGCGTTTCGCTTAAAATTGAAGATGATGGTCGTATTTTTCCGGTAACAGATTCATCACAAACAATTATTGATTGTTTTCTAAATGAAGCTAAAAAGTATAATGTTACTATCAAAACCGGGGAGGCTGTAAATGAATTATTTAAAGTAAATAAAGACTGGCAACTCAAAACAAAAAATACAGTTTTTACTACAGATAAAGTTGTAATAGCTACCGGGAGTAATCCTAAAATATGGAATTTACTTGCAACACTTGGTCATTCTGTTATAAATGCGATACCCTCATTATTTACCTTTAATATAGATGATAACCGTATAAAAGATTTGCCTGGCCTTGCCACAGAAGCTTTTGTAGAATTGCTTGATGAGAACGGAAATATTCTAAAAAGTAATAAGGGCGAAAGGGCAGATCGCGGCGGAGTGTCTGGAGCGCTTCTTATTACGCATTGGGGGATGAGCGGTCCTGCGATACTAAAACTCTCTGCCTGGGGAGCGCGAGAACTTCACGGTTTAGAATATAAATTTAGTATTAAAGTAAATTGGCTTCCAGATTTAACGGTAGATGTGATATATGATAAGCTGCTGCAGCTCAAATTGCAATTTGCAAAGCAGATGGCACATACAAATAGTCAGTTTGACCTGCCCAAACGTCTTTGGCAGAGTATACTTTTGGCTTCAGAAATTGAGTCTCAAACACGCTGGGCAGATCTCAATAAAGAGCAAATGCAGCAAATAGTATTTCACTTAAATGCTTCCGTTTTTAGAGTTGATGGTAAAAGTACCTTTAAAGAGGAATTTGTAACAGCTGGCGGAATCAATTTAAGAGAAGTGAATTTTAAAACATTTGAAAGTAAAATTCAGCCCGGATTATATTTTGCTGGGGAGGTTTTAAATATTGATGCAGTGACTGGTGGCTTTAATTTCCAAAATGCGTGGACAGGAGGTTTTATAGCAGCTAAGGCCATAGCAGATGCTGTAAATTAATTTAATCTCCAGATCTCAAAATTGAGATAAGTGGCATAAGCTATCCAAAGTACATAGGGTATGAGCAGGTAAGCTGCTGCAGGTTCTACAACTTTAAACCATTTAAAAGTGAATAAAAGCACTATAAAAAGAGTTATACTAATAAGTAAAGCGGGTAAAATTAAATTTAAACCGAAAAAAAGAATAGACCAGGAAGTATTCAGAATTAGCTGAAATACAAAATGATATAAAGCAGTTTTCACCCATTTATGATAAAATCCTCTGTTCCAAACGATGCCGGCAGAGATTCCCATAAGGACATTCATAATAATGAGAATAAGTGAAAAAACCCCGTTAGGTGGGTTAAAATCGGGTTTTTTAAGTGAAAAATACCAAGTGTCCACACTGCTATAAGTAGCCATGGCAGCAAAAAGACTTATAAGTAAACAGACCGTCACGCATATTGCGATGCGAATGATTAGTTTTTGAGGCATAATGGGTTAGTTTGTAGCTAAATGTAAAAAATAAAAGGCATTAAAGTTATTTTTTAAAAAATAAACAAGCTGTTTTCTCATAGAAGCTAACCTTATATATTTGCATAATGACAGAAAAACATTTTCAGCCGAAAGAATATACTAATGATATAGTGGTAAGTTCTGTAGGGTATGAATCACCCAGTAATATAGCACTTATTAAATACTGGGGAAAATATGGTAATCAACTTCCTAAAAATCCTTCTATTAGTTTTACGCTTAATACGTGTAAAACAAATACTCATATTTCGTTTGAAAAATTAGATAAAGCAGCTAAAAATACATTTGATTTTAAAGTTTATCTAGACGGGAAACACAAGCCGGGTTTTGAACCAAAAATTGAGCAGTTTTTTGGGCGTATACAAGAATATCTTCCGTTTATAAATGAGTATAGATTTAAAATAGCTACTTCAAATAGTTTTCCGCATAGTTCTGGTATAGCTTCTTCGGCTAGTGGTATGAGCGCGCTTGCACTCTGTCTTGTGCAAATGGAAAAACATTTTCAGCCTCTAATGACTACAGATTATTTATATCAAAAAGCTTCTTTTTTATCACGCCTGGGTTCTGGTAGTGCCTGTAGAAGTTTAACGGGGCCCATGATGGTTTGGGGAAAGCATGAAGATATAAAGGACAGCACAAATTTGTACGGGGTTGAATATTCTAACCCAATTCATAATATATTTAAAGATTATCAAGATACTATTTTGATGATTGATAAGGGGGAGAAACAAGTGAGTAGTACCGTAGGTCATAATTTAATGAATAATCATCCCTATGCTGTAGGCCGTTTTGAGCAGGCAAATATGCATATGACAGAGTTGATCCCAATTTTAGAAATGGGAGATCTTGAAGGTTTCATACATCTTGTAGAGAGAGAAGCTTTAACACTTCATGCAATGATGATGATGAGTAGTCCTTATTTCATACTTATGAAGCCTAATACTCTTAGTGTGATAGATAAAATCTGGAATTTTAGAAGAGAAACTAAAACACCTGTTTGCTTCACACTTGATGCCGGAGCTAATGTTCACGTGCTTTATCCTGAATCTGCGAAGGAGGATGTGCTGGATTTTATTAAAAATGAACTAGTTGTGTATTGTCAAAATGGACAGTATATTTGTGATAAAGTGGGAAGTGGAGCAAGAATGTTGTAAATTTACACTCCCAAAAATGTCTCTATGAAAGGACCTTTATTTTATTCAAAAATTCTCCTCTTTGGTGAATACGGTATCATTAAGGATTCTAAAGGATTATCAATTCCTTATAACTTCTATAATGGTGCTTTAAAAGTTGAAGAAAAACTTTCTGAAACTGCCAAAAAATCAAACGAAAGCCTAAAAAGGTTTGCCGTTTATCTGGATAATCTACAAATTGAAAATCCTGATTTAGTCTCTTTTGATATTCAAAGTCTTAATAGTGACATTGAACGTGGGATGTATTTTGACAGTACAATCCCTCAGGGATATGGAGTAGGTAGTAGTGGCGCTTTAGTTGCTTCTATTTATGATAAATATGCTTTTGATAAAATAACCGTTCTGGAAAATCTTACCCGGGAAAAGTTGTTGATTCTCAAAAAAATATTTGGAGAGATGGAGTCATTCTTTCACGGTAAATCTTCAGGGCTTGATCCTTTAAACAGTTATCTAAGTCTGCCTATTTTAATTAATAGCAAAGATGATATTGAGCCGGCAGGAATACCTTCTCAATCTCTTAACGGTAAGGGTGCAGTATTTCTTTTAGATAGCGGTATTGTGGGTGAAACCGCTCCTATGGTCAATATTTTTATGGAAAATATGAAGCAGGAAGGTTTTCGTAAAATGTTGAAAAATCAGTTTGTTAAACATACAGATGCCTGTGTTGATGATTTTTTAAAAGGAGACATAAAATCACTTTTTGGCAATGTTAAGCAGCTTTCAAAAACTGTGCTTCGCCATTTTAAACCTATGATTCCTATAAAGTTTCATGAGTTGTGGCAAAAAGGTTTAGAATCTAATGATTACTATCTAAAGCTTTGCGGTTCTGGCGGTGGTGGTTATATATTGGGTTTTACAGAAGATATAGAAAAAGCCCGTGAATCTTTAAAGGGGCATAAGGTAGAAGTTGTGTACAGCTTCTAGATATTTGCTTTCCGGGAATACACAACTTTTATGGCTATATTAAACCGGAGAAATAAGCTTATTTTACTCAAATTTTTCAGTTTGTTTTCGGTTGCCAGAGTGTACAATATTCTCATAATTGTCTTGGCTCAGTATCTTGCGTCTATTTATATTTTAGCACCAGATCTTCCGCTGCGAGAAGTTTTGTTTGATTCTAATTTATTTTTGCTTGTGCTATCATCTGCAATGGTCATTGCCGGCGGGTATATTATTAACAGCTTTTACGATACAGAAAAAGATCTGATCAATCGCCCCCATAAGACTAAGCTTGATCATATGGTGAGTCAGAATAAAATGCTCACCATTTATTTCATGATCAATTTTCTCTCTATTATCGTGGCGAGTTATGTCTCTTTTAGAGCAGTTTTGTTCTTTTCAATTTACATTTTTGGCATTTGGTTTTATTCTCATAAGCTTAAAAAAATAACATTTGTAGGTAATTTTACGTCTGCAATCTTATCTATTACGCCCTTTTTTGCTGTCTTTATTTATTATGGAAATTTTGATACTGTAATATTTGTGCACGCTACTTTTCTATTTCTCGTAATTACGATGCGAGAACTTGTGAAGGATCTGGAAAATCTTAAGGGTGATCTGGCTTTAAATTATAGAACAATCCCAATCGTATTAGGGGAGCATGCGGCTAAATTATTTCTTACAGGATTAGGTCTTTTAACTATTGCACCTATCTATTTATTAATCACAAGATTTGATGTGGGCTACATGCATTACTTTTTTTATGCCTGCTTTGCTTTGCTTGTGCTTTTTCTGGGTTTGCTCTGGTTATCAAGAGCCCGGCTGCATTACTTAGTGCTGCATAATATTCTAAAGTTTATCATCGTTGCAGGAGTTTTTAGTATCTTATTAATAGATGTAAACGTTGTGCTTCACAGGATATTTTAAATAAAAAACCACCCTTTTAGGCGGTTTTTTCGGCTAATTCAAATAAATTATTGGTTAATTGTTAGCTAACCAAAAAACTAATATTCATAAATCTTTTCTTTTTAATTGATAGGCAAATGTAACCTTGATTAAAAACTTTAAGGTTATCATAATGGGAACAAATTGTTTAATCAAGGTTACATTAATCTTAAAACAGAGATGGATTTAAAAATGGTAAATTCAGTATAAAAGAGCTTTATATTTGATAATCAATCACTTTTAAAATTGCGTATCTTTGCAAAAATTTAATACACAATGAGCAGACATCAGGAAAATAAAAAAACGGCGAAAACTTCGGGTCGCGGTGGTGGTACTAAGCGCGCGCCAAGTAATGCAAGAGGAAATGCTCCAGTTAAAAAAAGTGCCCCTGCTGCAAGCAGGTCAGAAACTAAAAGCGATAATAAGGGCGGAATACGTCTTAATAAATACATAGCAAACAGTGGGGTTTGTTCACGACGGGAAGCAGATATGTATATTGCTACCGGGCAGGTTTCAGTTAATGGAGAAATAATAAATGAGATGGGTCACAAGGTAAATCTTGATGACGATGTGCGTTTTGACGGTAGTCGCATTAACCCTGAGCCTAAAACATACGTTCTACTTAATAAGCCAAAAGGTTTCTCGGTTACAACCAGTAATGAAAAAGGCATGACTGTTATGGATCTTATTGCAAACTCTACAACAGCGCGTATAAAGCCTATTGGGAGATTGGGCCGTAATGCCACAGGACTTCTTCTTTTTACAAATGATGATAAGGTTACTCAAAAATTAACTAATTCTAAAAGCGGTTTACCACGTCTATTCCATATAGAATTAGATAAAAATCTTAAATCTGAAGACGTAGAGAAAATAAGAAAAGGATTAACTATTGAAGGTAAAAATATAGCTGTAGATGACATTAGTTATGTAGATGGCGCGCCTAAAAAAGAGGTTGGTCTTAAAATAAGACATACCGGTAACAGTGTAATTCGTGCTATTTTTGAACATCTGGGTTATCAGGTGGTACGTGTAGATTGTGTAACAATAGCTTCACTTACTAAAAAAGATCTTCCCAGAGGGAAGTATCGCCATTTAAATCAGCAGGAAATCAATACACTCATGATGGTTTAAGGGTTTAAAAAGCAGGTATTTACAAGGGTTTTTCAAATAAAATTGATGAACCCTTTTTTTTTCGATATTATTTCTTTCTTTTGCTTATCTTTTTAAATAATTAAGTCAAGCTTTTACAATCTATATTGGAAATTATAAAACTAAATTTAAATGAGCGTTTTTCGACCTGTAGGGCAGGTTTTTTAGTTGTTTTCCCTATTTTTAAAAAGATTTTTAATGTTTAATTTTGGCGGCGGTATGGAGCAATATTTTCAGAATGCTTCTATTAACCTTCACAATACCTTAAGAAAAGCTTGTCTCGTATATCGATTTCTTTTTTTAAATTTCTCCTTTAAATAATTTAATGAACACAAAGTACATAGATCTTATAGATCAGACCTTCTATTTTCCTCAGGAGGATTTTAAGCTGGAAAACAATCATTTACAATTTCATGGTATAGATTTAATGGGCCTCGTAGAAAAGTACGGCGCTCCGCTTAAATTTAGTTATCTGCCTAAAATCTCTGAGAATATCAACAGGGCAAAAAAGTGGTTTGCAGATGCTATTGAGAAACATGACTACAAAGGCAATTATAATTATTGCTATTGCACTAAAAGTTCGCATTTTAAGCATGTTTTAGACGAAGCTTTAAAAAATGACATTCATTTAGAAACGTCGTCTGCTTTTGATATCAATATTGTAAAAAAGCTGAAGGAAACCGGTAAAATCACAGACAGTACATATGTACTATGCAATGGTTTTAAGCGTGATAAGTACATTGAGAATATTGCAGATTTAATGAACTCAGGGCATCAAAACTGTATCCCTATCATTGATAACTACGAGGAGATAGATCTTCTTGCAAATAAAATAAACGGTGACTTTAAAGTAGGTATTCGTATCGCTTCAGAAGAGGAGCCTAAATTTGAGTTTTATACATCCAGACTGGGTATAGGCTATAAGAATATCGTGCCGTTTTATGAAGATCAGATTAAAAATAATGATCATGTAGAGCTTAAAATGCTGCATTTCTTCATAAATACTGGAATACGTGATAATGCGTATTACTGGAATGAGCTTAACAAGTGTCTTAAGGTTTATACGCGATTAAAAAAGGTATGTCCTACACTTGACAGTTTAAATATTGGTGGAGGTTTTCCTATAAAAAATTCGCTGGCTTTTGATTATGATTATGCCTATATGGTAGATGAAATTCTAAACCAGATTAAGATTACCTGTACAGAAGCAAATGTACCTGTGCCGCATTTATTTACAGAATTTGGTAGTTTTACAGTAGGTGAGAGCGGCGGCGCACTCTATGAAGTTTTGTATCAAAAGCAACAAAATGACAGGGAAAAATGGAATATGATCAATTCATCTTTCATCACTACTTTGCCAGATACATGGGCGATAAGCAAGCGTTTTATTTTATTGCCACTTAATAGATGGGAAGAAGAGTATGAACGTGTTTTACTGGGCGGTCTTACCTGTGATAGTGATGATTATTATAATAGTGAGCAGCATAGTAATGCTATTTATCTGCCACGATTTAAAAAGGATAAACCTTTATACATTGGTTTCTTCAATACCGGTGCTTATCAGGAATCTATAGGCGGGTATGGCGGTTTACAACATTGCCTTATTCCACAGCCTAAACATATTCTTATTGATAGGGATGAGGAAGGTAATATCATTACAAGTATATTTAACGAACAACAAACAGCAGAAGATTTGCTAAAAATCTTGGGGTATGAGTACAACTAAAAATTACGGAGGCATTGCTGATGAGTATGCCAAGCTTGACAGCGCTAAAATTGTTTTAATTCCCGTTCCTTATGACGGTACGAGCACATGGCAAAAAGGTGCAGATAAAGGGCCGGAAGCCTTTTTACACGCATCTGAAAACATGGAGATGTACGACATAGAGACAGATACAGAAGTGTATCAACAGGGAGTTTACATCGCACCGGCAATAACAGAAAAAAGTTCGCCGGAAGCAGTAGTAAACGAAGTGCATAAAGTGACTAAAGATTATATTAAGAGAAATAAATTTGTAACCGTTTTTGGTGGTGAGCATTCTATTTCTATTGGTACAATTAGAGCTTTTAATGAGTTGTATGATAATCTTACGGTTTTACACATAGATGCTCATGCAGATTTGCGCAAAGAATATAATGGCAGTAAATATAGCCATGCCTGTGCTGCTTATGAAGCCAGCCAGACCACAAATCTTATCCAGGTAGGCATACGTAGTATGGACGTACTTGAGAAGACTATAATGGATGAAGAGAAAACCTATTTTGCCCATGAGATGGCAAATGATGAATATTGGGTAGATAATGTAATTGAGCAATGTACAGATGATGTTTTCATCACATTTGATCTTGATGTGCTCGATCCATCTATAATGCCATCTACAGGAACTCCAGAACCAGGCGGACTATTTTGGTACGAAACTCTTGATTTCTTAAAACGCGTTTTTGAAGAAAAAAATGTGGTAGGTTTTGACATTTCAGAACTATGCCCAAATGAAAATGATAAAACTTCAGATTTTCTGGCCGCTAAGCTTTACTATAAAATGTTGAGCTATAAGTTTCAGGGACAGGAAATAGAAGATGATTATGATAACACTTATACTGCCAAAGCTAATAATAAAGGCAACATGAGTAAATTCGACAATGATGACGAAGACTAAAGGAGCTATCTCTAATTTTATTGAAAAATACTATTTACACTTTAATTCAGCCAGTGTAGTAGATGCCGCAAAAGCTTACGAGAAAAAGCTTGAAGAAGGTTCTAAAATGCTGGTTTCCCTTGCTGGTGCAATGAGTACCGCAGAAATAGGTAAAATATTTGCTGAAATTATCCGTCAGGATAAAGTGCATATTATCTCTTGTACAGGTGCAAACCTGGAGGAAGATGTTATGAATCTGGTTGCGCATTCGCATTATAAGCGTGTGCCTAACTATCGTGATCTTACTCCGCAAGACGAGTGGGAATTACTTGAGAAAGGACTTAACCGCGTTACTGATACTTGTATTCCTGAAGAGGAAGCTTTTAGAAGATTGCAACAGCATATTTTCAAAATCTGGAAAGATGCAGAAGATGCCGGTGAGCGCTATTTTCCGCATGAGTTTATGTATAAAATGCTTTTAAGTGGAGTTCTTGAAGAATATTACGAGATTGATCTTAAAGATTCCTGGATGTACGCTGCCGCGGAAAAAAACCTGCCTATTGTCGTTCCAGGATGGGAAGACAGTACAATGGGGAACATTTTTGCTTCTTATGTGGTAAAAGGTGAGCTTAAAGCCAGCACTGTGAAATCTGGTATTGAATACATGGCATTTTTAGCCGACTGGTACACAGCTAATTCTGAAAAAGGAATTGGTTTCTTCCAGATAGGAGGAGGTATTGCGGGTGATTTCCCTATATGTGTTGTGCCTATGCTGTATCAGGATCTTGAGCGTACAGATACACCTTTCTGGAATTATTTCTGCCAGATCTCTGATTCTACAACCAGTTACGGTTCGTATTCAGGAGCGGTTCCTAATGAAAAAATCACCTGGGGAAAACTTGATATTGATACTCCAAAATTTATTATAGAAAGTGATGCTACAATCGTAGCGCCATTAATTTTCGCATATTTGCTGGATATGTAAAAATTTCCAAAAATCCCTTAGCGGGAATATTTCATAAAAAAGGCCTTACATTTTGTCAAAACTGTAAGGTCTTTTTTATATGCAAAATGATAGATTAAAAAACTTAATCCTTTTCTATCTTTTTATTTTGCT
>JBALXG010000080.1:0-4244 GCA_036961055.1 Leeuwenhoekiella sp.
CTTCCATTTTTTGGTCTAATTTCGGCGTTTTTAGCACCTAAATATCTGATTTTTAATCGACAATAAAACCAATTATCAATATCTAACTGGAGAAACTTTATTAAAAACACAAATTTTTATACAAATAATGTAATCAAATGCGTTATTGAAATACGAGATAAAAGTCTCATTCAGAATATTGATTAACCTTAAAAATTTTATAATTAATTAAATGTTCACTTTTAAACTTAGACTTCTATCCCTTTATTTCTTAAATTTATATGATAGTATTTCAGCAAAAAATTACTTATTCTTCTTAACCCCACACTAAAAGCATTACGACAAGATATTCACCTTAAATCATTAAATGAGAGTTACTGTTTTACGAAAAGATTCCAAATTTCTTCCAGATTCCAGTAGAGTTTTAGCAAGGTTTTTTAATAATGGCGAGGTACGCACCAGAGAACTCATACGTCGTATAATGACTATGAGCGAGGAGGACGTCTATAAAGAGCTTGATCACACCCTTAGGGATTTTGCGGGCCGCCACCGTAATATTGCTAAAATATTCTGTGAGCATTGTAGAAATTTTAAAGGCTTAATCGAGGCCATGGAAATTGACTATAGTAGTCTTTCCAAAAACCGAAAAATGCTTATAGGTTCATATAGCACCATGGAGTATGCTATTGAATCTGCAGCACTTTTTAATCCTTCTATTATAGAAGATTTTGATCAGTCTTTTTTAAAGAAGGGTGAAAAACGCATCATTCTATCCTTGCGAGCAACAGGTGAAGGACACCTTTCATCTATTGTTTTTAGAAGGGCAATTATTGATGCAGATAATAATATGCGTGTCATGAAAGTGCGTTCGCATATAAGTCAGCCTACAATAGGTCAAAAACACACCTATAACAAAGAGCGATTTATAGAAAAGATGATTGAGATGGAGATTCCTCATAAGTACTATTCAACAGTAATGGATTCGCTGCCAGGCACTTTTGAATATGAGGACTTAAAAAGATCTGTTGATCAAAAATTAGAAAGTAGCATTGGTAACGAAAGACGGCTGGCACTTGAAGAAATGAAATGGCTTGTAAACTCGTACTACGATGTAAAGTTTAGAATTGACAGCGATATATCTGAGCGTGTACTTTTTCCTAGTTCGCCTTCTGAAAGCAAAGGAATGGAAGATGCGCGTTTTGTAAGATTTACAGACGATGATGGCTCTGAAAAAATCTATGCCACCTACACAGCCTATAATGGGCACACTATAATCCCAAAATTACTAACTACAGAAAATTTTCAGACTTTTAGAATTATGCCTATTCACGGGCAGGGAGCACAGAATAAGAATTTCGCTCTATTCCCCAGAAAGATTAAGGGGAAATATGCGATGCTAGGACGTATAGACGGCGTAAATAACTACCTGATGTATTCTGATCGTAATACGTTGTGGAATAATCCTGTATTAATTCAAAAACCTAAATTCCCCTGGGAGTTTACACAAATAGGGAACTGCGGACCCCCACTTTATACTGAAGAGGGCTGGCTCGTTTTAACACATGGCGTGGGACCAATGCGCAGATATTGCATAGGTGCATCACTATTTGAGTTAGAAGATCCTACAAAAGAAATTGGAAGATTAGAAGAACCTTTGCTATCACCTCTTGAAGATGAGCGGGAAGGTTATGTGCCAAATGTGGTATATTCCTGCGGAGCAATTATTCACAATGATAGCCTGATATTACCTTATGCTGTATCTGACTATTCATCTTCTTATGCGGTGGTAAATATGGCAGAGCTATTATTTGCCCTAAAAAGTTGATTTTAACCTATTTGAAGTCGATTTTTGAGCAATAATTTTAGTGTAAACTTCTACATATGAAGCTACCATAGCTTCCTTTTCAAATAGATTCAGAGCGCGGTTTCGGCAATTCTCTGGATCTATTTTATTTAATTGCGATACTGCAACAACTGCTTCTTCAGTATTATTAACTAAAAACCCTGTTACACCATCATCAATTAATTCTGGCATACTTCCTCTATTAAAAGCGATAACAGGTGTACCGCACATCATAGCTTCGGCAACGCTCAACCCAAAGGGTTCATCAAAATATATAGGATGTAATAAGCATTTGGCTTTGCCTAAAAGTGTATCACGCAATTGCGGGTTAGCATTCCCTAAATAAGAAATATTGTCATTTAGATGTGGCTCAATACGTTCTTTAAAATAAGTCTCATCCTGAATTAAACCAGCAATTTTAAGCGTTAAACCGGTTTCTTGTGCAATTTCTATTGCTGTATGAGTTCCCTTATCAGGATGAATTCTGCCAAAATAAAGCAAGTAATTCTCTTTTTGTTTTACAAACGAAAATTGCACTGAATCGATGCCATGATAAATTGTTCTTTCATACTCCAGTTTTTCATCTCTGTCTGCATTTGAGATAGAAATGTAGGTGGTATTAGCATTATATTTCTGGTAAACAGGCAGAATTTTCTGCGATGAAAAGCCATGAATTGTTGTGACAATAGGCGTTTTTATCAATTTTGAATACGTAAGCGGCAGAAAATCAAAATGATTATGAATGATGTCAAACTGATCTGCTTTTTCCATAAGGTTGCTTATATGCAAGCTCTCCCATACTTTTGCATCTACATGAGAATCTTCAGCATAACCGCGTTTACAAACCGCATCAAGCTTTGCGGAAGTGATAGAATCTCCTGTCGCAAAAAGTGTCACATCATGTCCCAAAGCGACTAAACCTTCAGTAATTAAAGATGCCATTTGTTCCCAGGGACCATATTCCCTGGGTGGTGTTCTCCATGCTATGGGCGAAAGAATTGCAATTTTCATAAAATGCTATAAAAGCTTAAGCCAGTTTTTTTGAGTTTAGTAATTGTGATTGAGCTTTCGCTATTTCTGAAGCCGTTTTATAGCCAAAAGCCATTCGCGAAAGCAGATAACTTATAGTTGATTCGGCTCCTTGATTTAAATTTACATTATGCTCTTCAAGACCATCATAACAACCGCCTGTGCACGGATTATATAAAATCTCATCAAGATGATTATCTCCTAAAAACCAATTAAAACCTTCTTCCATTCTCACATCATAACCCATATCTGGAAAAATTTGATTAAATCTTTTTAGAGCGAGTATGGTATACGCTACATCAATGGGTTGCTCTCCTCCTGGTGCGACAATTTTTACCTCTTCATCGCGCTGGCACCAGTTTTTATTTGAAATCACGCTTATACTATTATCACAGTAAATTTTTGAAAGCAAAAAGTTAAATGAATCTTTAGCCGTTTGTTTAAATTCTTTATTACCCGTTGCCAGAAAAGCGCATAACATAGCATCTGGTAAAACGCTATTTCCATAAGTGAGATAACTTTCATACCAAAGCCAGTCTTTGCTGGATTCATGTCTGTACATCTGTTGCATCCTGCTACCAAATTCTGATATAAGGTTTACAATTTGCGGTCTTTTATTAACCTGACTATAAAAGTAAAGTCCTTTAATTGCAAATGCCATCGCTCGGGTAGAATAAATTTGCTGTATCTCGTCAAGCATTTCATCTACAATTTCCTGAGATCTGGTCAAAAGAGGTTTAAAAGATTCTGGATAGGTTTTTGACTGCGAAATAAAATAACCCAGCGCCCAAAATGCTCTCCCAATACTGTCTTCAAGATTTACTTCCTGATTTTGATCTGTAAAGTTCTTATTTTCATCAACATAATTTAGAAATTTTGCGCCGCCCTGATGACAGTAGTGAATAAAATCTATATATATTTTAACATATGGCAAAATAGTCTCGTCACCACAAAGAGCAAAATGCCTTCCAGCAGCGATTAATGCTCGTGCATTATCGTCTAAAGTGTAGCCAGAATCAATATCAGGATGATTAATTACTGAAAACTGAATGATACCTAAATCTGTTGTCATTTTTTTTAAATGACTTAAATTAATATCCGGCTTACCATATTTAAGCGCAGTTGTAGTTACGGGAGTTAATTTTTCAAAAATGCGCATGTGAGCAATTGCAGCATTTTCCCAAGCTGTAGAAGCAGAGGCATGCATTGCATTTAAACTCATATTATTGCGCAAATGTGTATCGCTTAAAAGTTTTATTACAGATTGGGCTAAATGAACCGGATCCTGAAAATCAATTACAATTCCCGTCTCACTTGTTAATACCTCAAGAACATGAGGAATAGGCGTTGAGATTATAGGACACCCGCAGCTTAACGCATATGAAAACGTACC
>JBALXG010000080.1:4254-9041 GCA_036961055.1 Leeuwenhoekiella sp.
GTACCACTAACCGCCTGATTAGGGTCTTTTGATGTGAATAAATAAATGTCTGAAAGTTGTAAATATTCTAAAAGCTCGTCAAGTTGCATAAACCTGTTGAGAAATCTCACATGATTATTTAAGCCCAGCGTATTGATCTTTTCCTGTAGAAATTCTCTGTACGTTTCACCTTCTTTGATTTTTAGCGAAGGATGTGTTTTGCCTATGATTAAAAACATCACTTCAGGATCTCTCTCAATAATAGCCGGAAGCGCATCTAATGTAGTCTCTATACTTTTACCCGGACCCAGTAAACCAAATGTGGAAAGAACTTTTTTACCAGTTAGGTTAAATTTAGCTTTCAGTTCTGCGCGGTTTTTATATTCTACAAGGTGTGTACCGTGACCAATTATTTCTAATTTATCATTTGAGATGTCGTAATATTTTTTCAGCAGTTTTGCTGAATTTTTTGTCATCACCGTGATTTTTTGAGCAATTGAGGCAATTTTCTGCACATTATCGCGCATCTCTTTTGATGGCTTGGGCAGCACGGTATGAAAAGTAAAGAGAATAGGCTTTTTAATACTTTCAAGAAACTTTATAAATTGCTGCTCTTTTGTGTGAAAAAAACCAAACTCGTGTTGCACAAAAACCAGTTCTATTAGCGGGTTTGCATTTATATGCTTAGCAACCTTTAAGTAAGAAGCATCCTGCTCTGTATTGAGACTATATTTTATGCGCTCATCATAGATGTTTCTTTCACTATTTGTCTCTAAAGGACAGATTAAGAATTGATAGGAAGAACCAAATTTTTCTTCAAGCACCCTAATCAAATCCTGAGAATAGGTAGCAATACCACACTCTCGTGGGGGAAATGATGTGAGAAATAATATTACCGGTAATTCGACCTTTATTTCATTAGAACCATTTAGATTTTTGTCTAAATTTAATCTTGATCCGTTTTGCTTGAGGTCAGCAGCATTGATTTTTACAATTTTCTGAGTTTTCATTTTCTTGTCAGCAATTAATGGAAAAAACAAAAATTCTCCATCTTAGTTTTCAGTTTGATTAGCAGGGAAGCTTCTAAAAAACATTGAATTACTAAAAATAGAAAACAATATTTTAAGAAACATCTATATAAAATCTTTTGAAAATTATACAGACCGTTAAATTAGAACCACAGAATTATATTTGCCACAGTTTTAAATTATTATTAACTGTTAAATATTTGAAAACAAGAATATTTGCTAAAAATTAAGAGAAAATACACCAAAAAATCTCCAGAATCTCAGATCGCAGTTAAAAAGCCTGCGCCTGGTGATAGTTTTCAAATTGTATTAAAACATATTATTCTCCCTCTTATAATTATGAACAATAATTATAAGAGGGAGAATATATAAAAAATCTAAGTTTAATTTTGGATATTGAAAATCCTTCCCCATTAGAAAAATGAGATGTTATTTAGAATTAACAAAGTCTCTAATATCTTTATTTGAACCGTATAGCACAACCAGATCGTGAGGTTCTAAGATAGTTGTGGGCATCGCTACAGATTGAACATCCATAATTTTTTTACCATCACCAATTGCAGTTTTTACTTTTGGCTTTTTTATCGTGGTAAGAACAAGTAGGTTATATTTTTCGCGAAAGCGTATCTCTTCAACTGTTTTATTCTCAAAACGTTTAGGTACTGTTACCTCTACAATACTAAAATAACTATTAAGCTCAAAAGAATCATGTACGCCACTCATACAGAGCTTTTTTGCCCAGCGCTCTGCGGTTTCTTCTTCAGGATGAACGATCTCATCTACACCGATTGCCTGTAAAACATTTTCATGCAATGGGTTTATTGCCCTGCTTATTAGTCGTTTAACTTCAAAGTTTTTCATTAAAGCGGTAGACATCACATTTGCTCCCTGATCTTCACCTATAGCAATTATTATAATATCTGTATCTTTTAGTGGCAACCCGCCTACTGTAGTTTGATCTGTAGCATCAAGACAAATAGTATGTGTAATCTTTTCTTTTAGGGCAGATACCTTATTCATATTTACATCTATCCCAATCACTTCATTGCCTTGAGCGGTGAGTTTTTGAGCAAGAGATGCACCAAAACTACCCAGACCTATGATTATGTATTTCATATAATTACTTTTAGTTAATAAGGATTTCTTCAGTGGGATATCTGTAAGCAGTATGTTTCACTTTATGAAAAAGCGCGATTAGTATAGAAAGCATACTTACTCTTCCTATAAACATTACCAGAATTATAATTCCTTTACTCGCACTTGATAAACTTGCTGTAATTCCCACACTTAGACCCACAGTGCTATAAGCCGAAAAGCATTCAAAAGCGATACTTAAAAGTGTTTTATCGCTATCAAAAATTGAAATACCTATAATTGCCATACCTATAACGACGAGCGACAGTGAAATAATTGCAAACGCACGACGTACCGATATATCTGCAATCTCTCTACGATAAACTTCTATACGCGTTTTCCCTTTGGCCAGGCTCAAAAAATTAAGTGTAGCGATAGCAAAGGTACTGGTTTTTATACCCCCACCGGTTGAGGCCGGTGATGCGCCCACCCACATTAAAAGAAAAATCATCATTAAGGTAGAAAAATGAAGAGCTCCCATATCTACCGTATTAAAGCCAGCAGTTCTAGGCGTTGTAGCACCAAATAATGCTGTCACAAATTTACCAAAACCATGATGTTCAAGTAACGTATTATCATACTCATTAAAGAAAAACAGGATAGTCCCTATGACAGTAAGACTTAATGTTGTGATAAGCGTAATTCTAGAATTTAAGCTTAAAAGCCAGGGTTGATTCTGTCGTCTCGACTCTGAACTCATAAAATAATAGACAAACTTATATTTTAAAAACTTGATAATATTTATAACAATAGGAAAACCCAGACCACCTAAACCAAAAAGCAGAATAATTACAATCTGCATAAAATAATTATACTTAAAATTATCCTGATATAAGCTATTGGGCAACGTAGAAAATCCCGCATTACAAAAAGCAGATATGGAATGAAATATAGAAAAGAAAACTCTTTCAAAAAATTGGGGAAAAAGGGTCTGATTTACGCTAAAATAGATAAAAATCGCCCCCAGAAACTCAATCGAAAAGGTTATGATTAAAATACGTTTAAGCGTTGAAAACACCTCTCCTATTTTTTGCGAATTATTCATGTCACTCAAAACCACCTGATTTTCATAGGTAGAAACTCCCTTAAAAAAGTAACTGAAATAGCTCGCAAAAGTTAGAATACCCAGACCGCCTAATTGTATAAGTAAAAGAATTATATTTTGGCCAAAGGATGTAAAATATGTACCTGTATCTACCACAATAAGTCCGGTTACACATACAGCGCTGGTTGAAGTAAATAAGGCATCTAGAAAGTTTATTCCATCATAGGTTGCTTTAGGAAGCATAAGCAATAAAGCTCCCAACAATATAATCCCCATAAAACTAACAATAAATAATTGAGCTGGGTTGAGATAAGTACGTTTGTAATTTACCCGCTGTTCTGCAAATTCTCTAATAAAGGTAAGTAAAATGGCAAATTTGACCCAGTTATCATCATATAGAAATGATAAATGGCGATGAGCTTCTTGTGAAAAAAAATGAATAGCAATAATATAGGTGGTAAGCAGTACACTCACCGCATCAAATATAATTACCTGAGTGCTCAATTCCTTTTTTCGCACCAGATAGCGCAAAGCGGTAATACCTATACCCGCCACAAGAACTACAAAGTAATAACTATTTATAATGCGCTGGGCAAATACAGATTGCTCAAACCCAAAATCTCCTACAAAAGCGAGAACGCCCAAAATAGTAAGTATGAAAACAGTACGATAAAGAATTTGAGAATCTAAGCGTTTTAACAATCGATTTGCCAAGTGATGCAATTTGCGGACATTTAAGAAAGGGCAAAATTAATGTATTGTTCTTATTTAAAGCAACTATTGATTAAAAATTGCATTTGCCACTAATTGATGCTATTCTAAAGAACCTGCAATAGGTTCTAGGTCCTAATTAGAGATCAATAAAATCGGGTCAATACACCATAAAATCGGAGAAAATTGACATAAATCAGACATTTAAACTCTGGTTTTTAAAAAAACATTTGAAAACTAAACCTTTATTACTCTCATAAAATATCAAATCAATACAAAATTAGCCTATAATTGAATAACCGAAATAGACAACATTTATAAAAGGCTATCGCCTAAAAAAAGACAAATGAACTACACAGATATAATAGGCTTTATTGGCACATTTCTTATCCTTCTGGCATATATTTTAAATGTAAATGGCAAACTGGAAAAAGAAGATCTTACCTTTATAGTGCTTAATCTTCTGGGAGCGGGATTAGCCTGTTTTGCTTCTATATTAATGAATTATCTACCCTTTATATTACTTGAAGGTGTATGGGCTTTAGTCTCACTTTTCTCTCTCATTAAATATAAAAAATGGCAGGCGAAGCAGATTTAGAGCGACTATTAAAAGACATGACTCCAGAATTAAACAAAGGAGAATATGTATTTATTACAACAAATGACTTAAGCCAGATTTCGAGAGAATCTTCTATCTGCGAGTTTAAAGAAAAGGAAGGAACCACTGTTGTAATTGAAAGAAAAAAGGCAGATGAATTACAGTTGAAGTACGACTTTATTTCATCCTGGATTACGCTTAAAATTCATTCATCATTAGAAGCAGTAGGTTTAACAGCTGCGTTCTCAAAAGTTCTTACAGAAAATGATATAAGTTGTAACGTAATTGCGGG
>JBALXG010000081.1:0-9038 GCA_036961055.1 Leeuwenhoekiella sp.
GTCCCATATATTTTTCGCAGAGCGCGGGTAATTTGGCTTCAACGCTTTTATAGTTGGCTCCATCCTTAAGCAACAAGTAGGTATAATAACCAGATGTCACCCATGAATTTTCTTTAGCCGGCGCATAGCCTTGCATAGAAGCCAGCATGTCAAAGTGAAAATGAGAATTCTTAGGGATATCTTTAATTATCGCTGTAATGTTATATTGAGCATTCTGGTCAGGTAAATTTAAAATTTGACCAATGGGATTTTGATTGCCAAAATACTTTTTAGCTTCAGTCTCTGTAAGTACAATGCTATTAGGCTCTTTTAATGGATTATTGCTATCTCCACGCAATATTGGGAGGGTGAAAACCTGAAAAAAATTGGGATCTACATATGCAAACCTACTATCTCTATATGACTTGTTTGCATACATTATTTTGGGATTTCCCGCATTGATTATACGTGTAGCATCAAGTACATCGGGGATATCATTTTTAAGAGCATGCGCTACAGGTGGCATTACTGTAGCCTCTTTCATGACCTCAGCATTTATTTTGGCCTTAAAAACTACACGCACTATATCATCGGCTTTTTTATTAAAGCGGTCATAGCTTAATTCATCGACCACAAAAAGCATAATGAGCAGGCAGGCTGCAATTCCCAAAGCCAGACCGGCGATATTTATTGAAAAGATCCCTTTGTTTTTAAGGATGCTTCTCCAGGCGATTTTGATATAATTTTTAAACATTGCTAAGCGATTTTTGATTGAAATAGACCGATTTTGAGTGCTTTTTGTTTGATTTTTATTCGGTTCTTAAACTTTTTACTGGGTTTGCGATGGCTGCTTTTATGGCCTGAAAGCTTACTGTTAAAATGGCGATTGCCAAGGTAAGCAAACCGGCGAGGGCGAAAATCCACCAACTTAAATCGGTCTGGTAGACGAAATTTTGCAACCAAAGCTGCATCACATACCAGGCTACGGGAATGGCTATTATACTCGAAATCAAAACAAGAATGAGAAAGTCTTTAGATAACAATTTAGTCACCTGAAAGACGGAAGCTCCTAGCACTTTTCTGATTCCTATTTCGCGTTTCTTGAGTTGGGCGGCGTAGGTCGTCAAGCCGAATAACCCTAAACAGGAAACAAAAATGGCAATTACAGAAAAAATATTGAACAGCTTTCCGGTACGCTGATCGGCATGGTACATATTTTCATAATCTGTATCGAGAAAGGAATAGTCAAAGGAGTATTGCGGGTTATAATCTTTCCAAAGATTTTCCAGCTGGGCAATGGTATTGGCCGCAGATTTTCCTGAAGTTTTAATATATGCGCGGTACGAATCTGGCACGTAATACAGAATCGTGGGGCCGATTTCATTTTTAAGGGAGCGGTAATTAAAATCTTTCACCACACCTATAATAGTACCTTTGGTTTTCCAAAGCGTAAAACTTTTTCCGATAGGATCCGTAATTCCGGCGAGACGAACAGCAGTTTCGTTCAAAATAAAATGCGTTGAATCTGTGTGAATGCCTTTAAAGTTTTCGCCGGCGGCTAAATTCATTTTCATCATTGGGATAAACGACTCATCGATCGCCAACGGATTTACAACCAGTTCCTGCTGACCGTTGTTTCCCTCCCAATCTGTATCGCCAGTGGTATTTCCGTTATTGATTATGGAATTTGAAGCCAAAGAAACGTTGTTAACTCCGGGCATATTTTTAATACGATCCTTAATGGTCGCGGCGTTTTTTTGCATACTGCTGCTAAGCCAGAAATTAAGCACCTGACTGCGATCATAACCGGGATTTTTTGTTGTGAGATAATCCAGTTGGCGACCAATGACCAGCGTGCCGATAATGAGCACCACAGAAAAAACAAACTGCACCGTGACCAGCACTTTTCTAAAGTTGCCTTTGCTCACGCCACTCACACTTCCTTTAATAGCCTGCAACGGTTTAAAAGAAATCAACATTATCGCCGGATAGATAGACGAAATAATTAATGTAACCATAAACACGGTAACAATTAGCAGCCAAAGGTTGCCCTCCATAAGGCTCGCGTTAAACTCTTTGCCCGAAAGTTCCCGGAAAACTGGAGAAAGTAAGTACAGCAATCCAATAGCCAGCCCCGTAGCAATTGCAAAAAACAGCACGGATTCTGCGATAAACTGACCAAAAAGGCTCTTCTTATCAGCACCGATTATTTTGCGTATGCTTACCTCTTTTGCCCGCTGAAAGGAGCGTGCCGTAGCCAGGTTTATATAATTGATACACGCGATGACCAAAATTAAAAACAACACGATCCCGAAGATTTTTACGGTATTAATCGCTTCCGGTTTTCCGCCGGCACTGTAAAGGTTCATATTTGAGATGGGCTGCAAATAGTATGCTTCTTCAGAATCAAAAAGATCAGCATTGGGATCATTTTTCTGCTGAATGGCCGTTAGTTTTTTAGTCACCGAAGCGACATCTGCCTGTGATTGTAGCTCTAAATAGGTGATAAAATTGAAGTTGCCCCAATCTGTATCCATGGATTTCCAATAGGAATTATTAGAATAACCCGCTTCCAGAATGGAAATGGGGAAAAACATTTCAAAATCAACACTGGAGTTTTTCGGAAGATTTTCAACCACACCCATAACGGTAAAAACATCACTATGATCTGCTTTGATGGTTTTACCAATAGCCTGTGTCGTACCGAATAACTTTATAGAGGTAGCTTCCGTCAGAACAATGGAATTATTATCATTAAAAATGGAACTGGGATTGCCCTGTAAAAACTTCCGCTGAAAGAGCTCAAAAAATCCATTGTCAACGTAAGCACTGTTTATTTTGAAGTCATTCTCCGCCACACTGTACAGCGAGTACGACCAGTTACCACGCACCCGTACTGCATTTTTAACTTCGGGGACTTCTTTTACAGCATAGGCCGCCACAGGGCCGGTAGACGATCCCCAGGCTTCTACCGAACCACCACTTTTAATGTTGCTGGATACACGGTATACAGACTCGTAGTTAGCAGCAAACGTGTTGTAACTCATTTCAGAACGGATCCAGATGATAATAAATATAGCAACAGTGAGCCCAATCGTAAGACCAGACAGACTAATGAGGTTATAGAATTTGTCTTTTCTAAAATTCCGCCAGGCGATTTTAAAATAATTGCTGATCATTTTTTTTAATTTTTTGATTAAGACCTGCAAGGTTTAGAAACCTTGTAGGTCTGGGCTTATTCCGTTCTTAAACTTTTTGTGGGGTTTGCTATGGCAGCTTTTATACTTTGATAACTCACTGTAAATACTGCTATTAAAATGACCAACACAGCTGAAAAGGTCAAGGTTTCCCAACCTATCTCTATGCGATAGGAAAAATCTTCTAACCAGATATTCATAAAATACCAACCTAGTGGCAATGCAATTAAAGTAGCAATAGACACGAGTTTTAGAAATTCTGTTGTTAGTGCAATAGTGATCTGGGTAACGCTGGCTCCCAGTATTTTGCGTACCCCTATTTCCTTTGTTCTTTTCTGTGCATTGAAGGCTGCCAGACCAAAAAGACCCAGACAGGCGATAAAAATAGATAAGCTTGTAAAGACAATAAAAATGCTGCCTAGACGACGCTCCTCTTTGTAAGAAATGTCAAATGCATCATCCATAAATCGATAATTAAAAGGCTGACCTGGTGCTCTTTTTGTCCAAATACTTTCAATGCTGGCAATGGCGCTGGCAAAATCATTAGTTTTCAATTTTAAAGCCATAGATCCAGTAGACCTGCGCATAAATAATCCCAGTGCACCTATGTTTTTTCGCAGGGATTCGTAATGAAAATCTTTAATAACACCTATGATATGATAAAACTGTGGATCTTCAAGCCCTATTTCTTCTGTTATTCTTGCTCCAAGTGCTTCATCTGCACTCAAACCTAAGATTGCTAGTGTAGATTCATTTACAATAACGGCTGTAGAATCTGCAGCAGATTGACTATTGAAATCGCGCCCGGCAATTAACTCCAGGCTTAGCGTACTTACATAATCATCATCCACATCCCACGTTTGCATTTGTATGGCGTTCTCCTGACTCATGGCATCATCCTTAAAAAAAGAACTATTTGATCTTGTAGATGGAGTAGGCATAAAGCTGCTCAATGTGGCACTCTTTACAGGACTCAAACGTAAAACATCATCCTTAAACGCATTAAGCTCTTGTCCGGCTGAATAGGTGTCATTGATCACCAGAACCTGTTCTTTGTCAAATCCCAAATCTTTATTTTGCATAAAATCTAATTGCTGATAAATAACTAAAGTTCCAACGATTAAGAACACAGAAACCCCAAATTGAAAAATTACAAGCACGCTCCTGATATTGAACTTGCTGCCGTTTTTAAATCTGTTTCCCTTGAGGGTATCGACTGGTAGAAAACGTGATATCACAAAAGCTGGATAGCTACCCGAAAGGAGCCCTAGAAGTAGTGTGATTAAGAGGAGAATAACATAGAATAGTGGTTCTTTAAAAGGAATATGTATAGACTTTCCAGCCAGATCATTAAAAAATGGCAGCGCAATGAAAGCAATACTGACCGCTAATATCATAGAAGCAAAAACAACCAATCCTGATTCTGTTAAGAATTGTATTATTAATTGAAATCTGTTAGATCCCAACGTCTTGCGTATTCCTACTTCTTTGGCTCTTTTTAAGGAATGCGCTGTAGATAGATTCATAAAATTCACACACGCCAGAAAAATAAGGAAGAAACCTATGAATGATAAAATATATATGTTCTGGATATTTCCTCTTTCGCCCATTTCAATCTGATTGTCAGAATACAGATGAATATCTGTCAATGGTATGGTATGATACCTAATGTAATTTCCCGAAGCTGCAAAAGATTCCGCGGTCATACCGGGGAACGTCCTTTGAGCCCAGGGCAGTACATATTTTTCGACAACACCTTCCAGTTGTTGCTGAAAATTGTCAATACGAGTTTCAGGTGCTAGTTTGACAAACGTGTAGTAATTATTGCTGCCCCAAATATTTTCCCGAGAGGCTACATTGCCAGCCATAGCCATAAATATGCTGTAATCCTTTAGAAAGGAGTTTTTGGGAAGATCCTCCATAACTCCAGTCACGATATAAGTCTCTGTATTATTTAACAAAAGACTCTTTCCTACCACATCAACACTGCCAAAAAGATTTTCTGCAGCCGCTCTGGTCATAACCAGCGTATTGGTTTCTTCGAGTGCAGTTTTTTTATTACCGTTAATAAGTTTAAGCCCGAACATATTGAAAAATGTAGAATCTACATAAGTGGTAGAAAGCTCTTTAATGTTTAGAGTTTTATCGCTGCTCCGTAATAGACTACTACCAAGAGTTCTAAACCGTACAATGTTTTCAACCTCTGCAAAATCCCTTTTTAATGTTTCTGCCATTGGTGGAGCTGTTTCGCCGCTTTTAATCTCTGCACCACCAAATTTTATGTCCATATCAATTCTGTAGATGTGGTCTGCATCTGCAAACATGTTGTCATAATTCAGCTCCTCATAGATATAGAGTGTGATCAATAAACTACCAGCCATCCCTATGGCAAGCCCTAATGTGTTGATCAAAGTAAAAAAGGGTTGAGCTTTTAAACTTCTTAGTGCTATTTTAAAGTAATTCCTGATCATGATTGATTAATTTTGATTGTCCCGATAATTATCGGCTGATGAATGAATCCCTATTTTTAATGATTTAGATCAGTACATTTTCGGTTACTTTTTGACCATCAAGCATGCGTATTATTCTGTGGCTATATTTTGCGTCATGCTCGCTGTGGGTTACCATGATTATAGTAGTTCCCGCTTCGTTAAGTTCAGTAAGCAGATCCATAACCTCATTTCCGTTGCTGCTGTCAAGGTTTCCTGTAGGTTCATCTGCCAGAATAAGTTTAGGATTGTTAACTACCGCACGTGCTACTGCAACACGCTGCTGTTGTCCTCCTGATAATTGTTGCGGAAAGTGTTTGCGACGATGCATAATCTGCATTTTTTCAAGTACCCGGTCTACACGTTCTTTACGTTCTGCAGGCTTAACGCCGGTGTAAATAAGCGGAAGCTCTACGTTTTCAAAAACGGTAAGTTCATCGATGAGGTTGAAGCTTTGAAATACAAAACCTATGTTGTGCTTGCGCAGGTTTGCACGTTTGCGCTCATTAAACCCTGCTACTTCAATACCATTAAAAATAAAGCTGCCGCCATCAGGATCATCAAGAAGACCCAAAATATTCAACAGAGTTGATTTGCCACATCCTGATGGTCCCATAACGGCAACAAACTCCCCTTCTTTCACACTGAAGGAAAGTTTGTTTAACGCAATAGTGCGCACTTCTTCTGTGGCATAGTATTTTTCCAGGTCAGTGATTTTTATCATTTTAAAAGTATTAGTGTTATTAATTTTATAAGTAACGTTATCATTTGTAGTATTTTTTAATGTGATTTTATTCCTTTAAAACCAGTTCTTGTATATCGCCATAGTTGTCATAGCTTGACGTAATTACTTTATCCCCGGGTTGCAGACCTTGTAAAACTTCATAATATTCTGTGTTTTGACTGCCCAATTCTATATCTACTTTGTATGCAGAATTTCCATCCTCGCTAACTTTAAAAATCCAGTTTCCGCCGGTTTGCTGAAAAAACCCACCTTTTGGTATCAAAAGCGCCCTTTTTTCATCACTTAGCGCCACACGTATTTGTAATGTTTGTCCGCGGCGAATACCTTCTGGTACTTCCTCGTCAAAATTCATATCTACCTGAAACCTTCCGTTAGTGACCTGTGTGTAAACCTTTTTAATTTCAAGGGTAAAATCTTTGCCGTTAAAGTTAAAGGAGCCGTGCTGCCCGGTGTAAATACGTGAGATATAGTGCTCATCAATATCAACGCGCACTTTGAATCCGCTGAGCACATCTATCTGGCCCAGGCGTTCACCTTTATTTTTACTTTGCCCTATTTCTGCATCAAGGGACGTTAATTGCCCATCTACAGGCGCTTTTACTACTAAATCACCTACTTTTTTACGCATAAGTTCGAGAGCGCTTTGTGTGCGGCTATATGAATTTTTAGCCTGTGTGACTTCCTGTTTTGTGGCGGTAGAATCCTGACTTAAAACCTCTTTTGCAAGATCCATGCGCTGCGTCTGGTAATTGTAATTATTTTCAGATTCCAGTAATTCCTGTCTGCCTATGGCGTCTTTGTCGTATAGGCGCTTATTCAGTTTATAAATACGTTCTGCCTCTATCAGACTATTTTCTACATCTGTTAGTTGGTTAAGTTTATTAATGGTGTTTTGACGCGCTGCATTTTGCGATATTTGCATTTGTGTCAATAAATTATAAACTGAAGTTTCCTGATTTACTAGACTAAGTTCCAGATCTGTATTAGAAAGTCTTAAAATGGGATCACCTTTTTTCATAATAGCGCCATCTTCAACAAATTTTTCTTCAACGCGTCCACCTTCAAGTGCATCCAGATAAATAGTAGTAATAGGAAGCACAATTCCGTTTACCGGGACATTTTCCTGAAAAACACCTTCACTTGCTGTACTTATTGTTATGCGTTCTTTTTCAACATTTAATTTTGAATTTCCTGTTGAAGATATCAGCACAAAAACGATGAGTGCGATAAGAAGAATACCGCCCACGAGCATTGCAATTCTGGAGTTATTAAAGCGTTTCTTTTTAAGAGGTATATCCATGTAATTTTATTTTCTATACTATCAATAGATATTATAATGCCAAAATCATAATTTATTAATATTCAGTAGTTTGAATATTTATCTTGCTTTTAAAGTGTTCGGTTTTGATACACTCCCTGTACGCTGCCGATACACTTTTGTTCTTTTAAAAATTAAGGTTTTCAAAATATTTTAGCCTACGCATAAAATTGTAATATTGTAGAGATGAGATTAAAAGAGACAAACATATTAGTTATAGATGATGACGAAGATGTGTTGACCGCATTGCGGCTCTTGCTCAAATCGTTAGTGCAGGAAGTTGTGGTAGAGAAAAACCCCAATAACCTTCTTGCTCTTCTTGAAAAAAAGAAATTTGATGTTGTTATTCTGGATATGAATTTCAACGGACTCGTAAACACCGGTAACGAAGGGATTTTTTGGCTAAAAAAAATCAAAGAAGTTGATGCCACTACAGATGTAATTCTTATTACGGCTTACGGAGATATCGATCTTGCCATTAGATCTTTAAAGGAAGGTGCTTCAGACTTTCTGGTAAAACCCTGGAAAAATGAGAAAATGATTCAGGCAATTGAAGAGCGTGTAGAAAAGAAAAATTTAGCTAAAGCGAAAAAAACCAATAATCGGGTTGACAATAATATCATCGTAGGAGAAAGCGATGTAATGGAAGACGTATTTGTGAAGCTGCGTAAAGTTGCGCCTACAGATGCAAATATTCTTATTCTTGGCGAAAATGGTACAGGAAAAGATCTTATCGCAAAAGCTATTCACGAGAATTCACTGCGTAAAAACAAACCCTTTGTAAAAGTAGATGTAGGTGCGCTTACTTCAACTTTATTTGAAAGTGAATTATTTGGTTATAAAAAAGGTGCTTTTACAGATGCGCGAGAAGACCGTAAAGGTCGCTTTGAAGCCGCTTCGGGCGGTACGTTATTTCTTGATGAGATAGGAAATATAAGTTTACGCCAGCAAACAAGACTGCTTACAGTATTGCAAAACCGAACGATTATACCGCTGGGATCAAATGAAGCGATTCCCGTAGACATTAGATTATTATGCGCTACTAATCTAAGCCTTGCTGAACTTGCTGATGAAAACCGATTTAGAAAAGATCTTATTTACCGCATAAATACAGTTGATATGACGGTGCCGCCACTAAGAGATCGCGGTACAGACGTAACACTTCTAGCACATCATTTTATAGGCGTTTATTCAGAAAAATATAACAAAGGACCTTTTAAAATGGATTCCGGATTTATAAAAAAACTTAAAAGCCACGCATTCCCGGGTAACGTACGCGAACTTCAATATGCTCTAGAACGAGCTATTAT
>JBALXG010000082.1:0-8913 GCA_036961055.1 Leeuwenhoekiella sp.
TTTATAATCTACCAGTTTCTGAGTGGCAGGCCGCCACTGATGCTTTTAGTTCGACGGGCTCTTATACAAGGCCAGATGGTTCTATTAGAAATGCAATTTATACTCCTGAAGATATTGCACTTTTCGCCAGTGGAGAAGATCCATGGGGGCATCCAGACACAAACTGGTTTGATGAAACCTTTAAAAATGGAGCCTCCCAATCTAAACAGACTCTTCAGTTAACTGGCGGGGGTGAGAAATTTAGCTATTTTACCTCTCTAGGATATCTTAATCAAGATGCATATTATAAAAATTCAGCTACAGGATATAAGCAATATGACTTACGTATGAATCTTGATGCACAGATTAATGATAATATAAAAGTAACACTGGGAGTCTTAGGAAGAGAAGAATTTAGATTCTTTCCTACACAGAGTGCCCCAGATATTTTTAGAATGTTAACACGTGGGAGACCTACAGAGCCTGCCTACTGGCCTAATGGTCTTCCCGGACCTGATATCGAAAATGGCCAAAACCCTGTTGTAATTACAACCAATGCAACAGGTTATGATAAGGATAAGAGAGATTATTTTCAGTCAAATGCCACTTTGGATATAAAAATACCATGGGTAGAAGGATTATCTGTTAAAGGAACTGCTGCGGTAGATAAAAGTTTTTCTAACGGCAAAACATGGAGAACACCTTGGTATTTGTATAATTGGGATGGGAGTACTTTAGGTGAAGACGGTTTACCTCTTTTGATAAAAGGAAAGCGTGGTCCTGCTGAGCCTAATTTAAGTCAAAGTACAAGTAATACATTAAAAATATTATTAGGTACAAATGTAACATATCAGCGGTCTATTGAAGATCATAATTTTCTTATTCTCGCTGGTATAAGTAGAGAAACTACTGATTATGAAGGGTTCAATGCTTACAGAAGATATTTTATATCTTCTGCAATAGATGATCTCTTTGCAGGTGGTGATCCCGAAAAAGATAATGATGGTTATTCAAATAAAGCCGCCAGATTAAATTATTTTGGTCGTTTATCATACGACTATCAGGAAAAATATCTTTTTGAATTTCTGTGGAGATATGATGGTTCCTATTTGTTTCCAGAAGAAACCAGATACGGGTTTTTCCCAGGTTTTACAGCGGGATGGGTACTAACTAAAGAAAATTTCTTTGGTGAAGTTGATAATAATTCTTTTATTAATTTCCTAAAAATAAGAGGTTCATGGGGTCAGTTAGGAAACGATAAATTTGATGATTCTGATTTTCCAGCAAATCAATATCTGGCAACATATGGTTTTGGGAGTTATATTATAAATAATTCTGAAGTAACAACTTTAAATGAATCTAGAGTTCCTAATCCTGACATTACTTGGGAAATCGCTACTAATATAGATATAGGAGTAGACGGGAGATTCTTGCAAAATAGAATGAATTTTGAATTTGATGTATTTTTGAATAAAAGAAGTGATATTCTTACCACTCCATCTGCATCATTACCTGCATTCACTGGTATTAATCCACCAAGACAAAATTTTGGAAAAGTTGAAAATAAAGGCTTCGATTTTATGGTGGGTTACAACGATAATATTGGAGAGTTTAATTATAGTGTAAGTGTAAATGGAGGCTACGCAAAAAATAAAATTATCTTTAATGATGAAGCAGAGGGCGCTCCAGATTGGCAAAGAGCTACCGGAAGATCAATAGGATCAAATCTTGTCTATGGTTATAATGGTGTGTTTGCAACACAAGCTGATATAGATGCCGAAACCCTTGATTATTCCGCTCTTGTAAACACCTTGAGACCTGGAGATATGAAATTATTAGATTATGACGGCGATGGAGCCATAACTCCTGACGATCGCTTCAGGACCGGTAAGAATTCAAATCCTACATTTCAGGGAGGAGTAAATCTTACTGCTAATTATCGCAATTTTGATTTAAGCATATTATTTCAGGGAGCTACTGGGGGAGAAGTCTTTTTGAACTTCAATGAATCAGGAACAATAGGTAACTATACTAGTGATGTTTATGAAAATAGATGGACCGTAAATAATCCAAGTTCAACAGATCCAAGAATCACTAATAGAGCAGATCAGTATTATAGTAATGGTAACACGTACTGGAGGCAAAATACCAATTACATGAGATTGAAGAATTTTGAGCTTGGTTACAATCTTCCTGAAAAATTAATTACCAGAATGGGATTATCAAATTTTAGATGCTTTGTAAATGGTACTAATTTATTTACCATTACTAAAGCATTATTTGATCCAGAAGGTATAAGTGTTAGTGGTAGAGATTACCCAAATTCTAAGATCCTAAGTTTAGGATTCTCTCTAGCTTTATAAAAAGAAAAATTTAAAATGATGAAACAAAGAATAACTATATACTTTCTTGCAGTATTAACTTTCATGTCAATAACTGGATGTAATGATGACTTTGTCAATATTACTCCTTTGAGTGAGGTTTCTGAAGAAAGCGTTTGGTCAGACGAAGGGCTGGCCACTGCAGCAGTTACAGGAATTTACAATGGCCTGGGTGCTGGAGGATTTGGAGAACAAATGTTGGCTTCCTTATCAGATGAAGCTATATTTACCCATACTGGTAGGGGTATTAATACCGTTATGGAATCCAGAGCAAATTCTAATGACACGGGGTGGATAGATGCGACTCATGATTGGAATGTAATGTTCCAGTATATTAGATCTGCAAATTTGGCCATATCTAAATTAAATGAAGAAGGTCTTGAAAATGTTGAACTTAGAGAAAGACTATTAGGAGAGGCACTTTATTTGAGAGCTTATTACTATCATCAATTATTAAGATTTTATGGTGGTGTACCTATTTTAGATGTTCCATTTGATCTAGATTCTGAATTTGATCTGCCCAGAAATTCATTTGAAGAATGTGTTAATTTTATAGTTAGCGACTGTGATACAGCTTTTGATTTACTTGATGGTAAAAATTTAGACCGGGGCAGGGCAGATGCTGCAACCGCCTTAGCGTTAAAATCGCGTGTATTACTTTATGCTGCTAGCGATCTTCATGATATTTCAGTTGCTTCTTCAAATTCAACTTTAATTTCTGGGTATTCTAACAAAGAATTAGTGGGTTATACAACAGGAAATCAAAGCGAAAGATGGGTTAGTGCTATGAATGCCACTAAAGCAGCTATGGATTATTCAGGCGCTGGTTACAAATTTGGACTGTCTGAACCCGTATCTTTTGAAGAAGGAAAGCAGAATTATTCAGATATTGCTCTTTCCCGGAACGGTGGCGAGGCAGATATTATATGGGAAAGAGAATTTATAGAGGCAAGTGGTCCACAAGTGGGGCTTAATAATGGCCCTAATGGTTACCATAACTGGGCTGGAAATACTCCACTGCAAAACCTTGTCGATGCATATGGTATGAGTGACGGTTCAGAATTTAATTGGGACGATCCTGAGGAGAGTAGTAGTCCATATAAAAATCGCGAACCTCGCTTCTATGCCACTATATTATTTGATGGAGCTGACTGGAAACCTAGACCGGCAGATGCTGCAGACAGAGATCCTGCAAATCAAATTCAAACAGGTCAATATGAAATTAATTCTGGTTCTGAAATAACTACCCATTTTGGGTTAGACACAAGACAAGGGCCAATTGAGGACTGGAATGGATCAAGAACAGGTTATTATTTCAAAAAATTCATTAATCCTGATCCTGATTTTGTTGATCAAAACGATAGACAGACTATTCCATGGCCATTTTTCAGATATACAGAATTGGTTCTCAACTATGTAGAAGCTGTATTAGAGGTAGGAGGCAATGAGGGCGAAGCTAAAATGTGGCTTAATCAGATACGTTATAGAGCAGGACTTCCGGCTGTAACAGCCTCTGGACAAGAATTAATGGATATCTATAGAAATGAGCGATTACTGGAACTTGCATATGAAGAACATCGATACCATGATGCTAGAAGATGGATGATAGCACCTACTACTTTAGGAGCCCCTGCGGGAATTATTCAGATAACAGGTACGTTAAAAGCTGGCGCCAATGTAAGTTTATATCAATATGATACCGATAACTATAATTACAGTTATGTACGTGGTGTCATAGATCCAGGTTTTGAAAATCGACTTTGGCTGGATAAGAGTTACTTTTTACCAATTAGAGATAACGAACTTAAAGCAGATACTGCTTTAATTCAAAATCCGGGTTATGAATAAATAGGTATTAAAGATAAAAATCGGTTCAATGTGCTGAAAAATCATGTTGAACCGATTTTTTATTGTGTTATTTCAAATCTTTATATCTTTTAAATAAATCTTTTCCATTGTAGTTTTCGATTTTTATTAAAACACAAAAACTATATTTTAAAATCATATCCGTAATTCAATAATTTTCGAGATGAGTAAGAGGCTAATTTATATTCTCATTATTTTACTTACTATTAGCTGTGAAAAGCAATACAAACTTTCAGGATTGAATCCTGAAAAGGAAGAGCTTTTTACTAAACTAAATCAAGATGAAACAGGTCTTACTTTTTCAAATAATCTTCCAGAAGACTTAAAGTTTAATGGGCTTCAGTATGAATATTATTATAATGGAAGTGGATTGGCTGTAGCAGATTTTAATAACGATGGCTTAAAGGATGTATTTTTTGTTTCAGCATTAAGGCAGCATAAATTATTTTTAAATCAAGGAGATTTACAATTTGATGATGTAACTGATTACACTGGGATTATAGATGATAATCGATTTTCTGGGGGAGTGGCTGTTGTTGATATAAATAATGATGGGTGGATGGATATTTATATATCTAATTCAGGAAAATTTAAGCGTGCTGATAATAGAAGAAATAAGCTATATATAAATTTAGGTATAGGTGAAAAAGGTATACCAAAATTTGAAGAACAGGGAGAAAAATATGGTTTGGATTTAGCTGATTGTTCTACACAAGCTACTTTTTTTGACTATGATAAAGACGGAGATCTCGACATCTATCTATTGAATCATTATCCTTCGTCATACCCTGGTGATAAGTCAATTGCAGAGTTGTTAGAAATGGATGGCGATGTGGCTAACGACAGACTCTTAAGAAATGATAATAATCATTTCACAGATGTAAGTGATAAAGCTGGCATAATACAAAATAGATTAGAGTATGGTCTGGGTGTAGCCGTAGGTGATGTAAATAATGATGGCTGGCCAGACCTATATGTATCAAATGACTATACCGGGAAAGATCATCTTTACATGAACAATAAAAACGGAACATTTACTGATAGAATACTTGAAGCAACTAATCATATTTCATTTTTTGCAATGGGTAACGATATTGCAGATATCAATAACGATGGCTGGCTTGATGTAATGACTGTAGATATGATGGGAGAAAGTAATTACGATATCAAAACCAGTATGAGTGGTATGAATCCGGCTAATTTTCAGGAGGCAGTAGACTTAGGACTTCACCATCAATATATGTACAATAGTTTACAGTTAAATTCAGGTCTCTTAAATGAAAATGGTGTACCTCTGTTTTCTGATATCGCTCAAATTGCAGGCGTATCTAAAACTGATTGGAGTTGGGCACCCTTGTTTTTTGATATGGATAATGATGGCCTTAAAGATCTTTTTATATCAAATGGTATTAAACGCGATTTTAGAAATAATGACTTTGTTAATTATGTGAATAAGAAACAGGATTCTATACATAAGAAACAAAAAATTGATGTCAAAAGTTACGTAATAGATATTTTAGATAAAATGCCCCTGCGTAAAAAAGAGAACTATTTCTTTAAAAATGAGGGAGATCTTCATTTTGAAAAAATGAATAGTGTTTGGGGTGATGGTTCATTGACAAGTTCAAATGGAGCAGTTTATGCAGATCTTGATAATGATGGTGACTTAGACATAGTTGTAAACAACACTGATGATCCTGCATTTGTTTTGAGGAATAATTCCAAAGAGTTGAGTTTGGGGCATTATATAGCTTTTAAACTGAAGGGGTCTGAAAATAATATTGATGGAGTAGGAGCACGTATCATAGTGACAACTAAAGATAGTCGTCAAGTGCAAGAACTATATTTTACAAGAGGATTTATATCTTCTATGGCTCGTGAATTACATTTTGGAATTGGTACTTCTACTAAAGCTAATGTTGAAGTTATATGGCCAGACAATAAATATCAGCGTATTGATAATTTAAAAGCAGATAAACTCATTAACCTTGAATATGAAAATGCTCAAAGTGTTACATCTCCTGGTATTTTGACCACAAACAATAATTCAGTTTTTGAGAAAGAAGACAGTCCGATTAAATATGTGCACACAGAAAATGTCTATGATGATTATGAAAGAGAATCCTTGCTTCCTCATAAAATGTCACAGGAAGGACCATCATTAGCTGTTGGGGATGTAAATGGCGACATGCTTGATGACATGCATATAGGGGGAGCGATGGGTAGTCCTGGAGTGTTGTACATTCAAAATAATGATGGAACATTTAATAGTACAAATACAACGTTATTTCAAAAAGATTCTGAATTTGAAGATGTTGCTTCAACGTTTTTTGATGCAGATGGTGACGGGGATTTAGACCTCTACGTTGTTAGTGGCGGGAATGAAAATGATGAAGAATCACCTCTTTTAAGAGACAGGTTGTATATAAATAATGGAAAAGGAGATTTTAATTTTAGTCCTGATATCTTACCGAAAATTGCAATTAGCGGTTCATGTGTTAAGGTAGCTGATTATGATAACGATGGGGATTTAGACCTATTTATTGGGGGCAGACAGGTGCCGGGTAAATATCCTGCTCCAGCTAAGAGCTACTTACTGCAAAACAATAGTAGCAATGGTAATATAAAGTTTGAAGAAGCAGATAATTCAATAAATGATAAATGGCAAAAGGCCGGAATGGTTACTGATGCTCTATGGATAGATCTAAACCATGATAAATATTTAGATCTGGTTATAACTGGGGAGTGGATGCCTATAAGAGTTTTTGAGAATATTGGTGGTAAAGATTTTGAAGAAAAAACAAATGAATACGGATTAAATGATACAAATGGATGGTGGTTTAGTTTAGCTGCTATGGATGTAGATCAAAATGGGGAAATGGATATTATTGCCGGAAATCTGGGACTCAATTTTAAATATAAAGCGAGTGTAGAGTCTCCTTTTGAAGTATATGCAGCTGATTTTGACAACACCGGTAGTAATGATATTGTATTAAGTTATTATGAAAATAAAGAATTAGTTCCACTAAGAGGAAGGCAATGTTCTTCACAACAGATGCCTTTTATAAAAGATAAATTTCCCACTTATGATGCTTTTGGTAAAGCAGTCATAACTGATATTTTTAACGAGAAGCAGCTAGAAAAATCGGTACACCTGAAAGCCAAAACCTTTGCCACTACCATCTTTAAACATATAGGCGGAAGTTTTAAGCCATATGCTTTTCCAAATGAGGCTCAAATATCCTCAGTAAACAGCATATTAATTGAAGATTTTGATCACGATGGTAATAAAGATATTTTGCTCACCGGCAATCTTTACGGCACAGAAGTGGAAACACCACGTGCAGATGCCTCTCATGGGCTCGTGCTCAAAGGCGATGGCAGAGGGGATTTCTTACCCTTAACCGCCACAGAAAGTGGATTGATGATCATGGGTGAGGTTAAAAGTACGCAGGGAATCAAAATTCATGGAAAACGTAAAGTCATTTTCGCTAGAAATAATAATTCTCTGGAAATACTAGGATTCAGAGATGGCATATAGTTAAAAAAAGATATGTAAAATTATTTTGAATTACATGGGATATAATGAGTTTATTTTTCTAAAAGATACAAATTGAATATTGTTTAAAACGTTGAGCACATTAACCGAATCGAAGCAAAACAGAATATAGATCAACTGTCAAATTAAAACAAAACATGAAAAAACACTACACCTTCCAATTAAGTCTATTATTCTTACCCTGCTTGTTACTGACATCTTGTGCATCAGACCCATCCCCAGAATGGCAACAACTTTTCAATGGTAAAGATCTCAATGATTGGCAGGTAAAAATTAGGGAACATCCTGCCGGCGAGAATTTTGATAGTACTTTTCGCGTGGTTAATGGCAATATTGAAAACAATTATGACCAGTATAGCGATGAGTTTAAAGAAAGGTATGGGCACCTTTTCTATAAAAAACCTTTTTCCTATTATTTATTAGGGGTAGAGTACCGTTTTAAGGGAGAGCAAATAAAAGACGGGCCGGGCTGGGCTTATCGTAATAATGGGATTATGATTCACGGGCAGGATCCCGAAACAATGGCATTAGATCAGGATTTCCCCAATTCTATTGAGGTACAACTTCTAGGAGGCGATGGCACTGGCGAGCGCACAACTGCAAATGTATGCACGCCCGGCACACAATATGAGAGAAACGGAGAGATCGTTACGGTTCATTGCGCAACTTCTTCTTCTCAAACTTATGACGGTGACCAGTGGGTGCGAGTAGATGTGCTAGCCCTTGGTGATTCCCTAATCGTACATTATGTTAACGGAAATGAAGTTCTGCGTTATGAAAAACCACAGCTAGACCCAGTAAATGGGGCAGTAGAGGGTAAACTGCTCACCGGTGGAACTATTTCGCTACAAAGCGAAAGCGCACCGACACAATTCAGAAAGATAGAAATCATCGATCTCGAAAAATATAAGGATGATCCAAAAAAAATGCAGCAAATCGTCGAAAAACGCCTGGCCGAAGCGAATAACAGCCAAAACAACCAATAAAAAAATATGAAAAGCATTTTGAAAAACAGTTCATGCCTGTTATGTATAGCTTTGGCTTTTTTACTATCTAGCTGTAAGGACAAGGAATCTGACTATGAAGAGAAAGCCGATATTAAAGAACTTTCCGCATTTTATCCGGCTT
>JBALXG010000083.1:0-8906 GCA_036961055.1 Leeuwenhoekiella sp.
TAACAAGATCTGCTACAGCAGCAGAAACCTTATCTTCAGCAAATCTTGCCATTACAAATTCTGTTTTGGCAAGTGGAGACTTTTATAAATTTTATGTTGACAAAACTGGTGTTTTTAAAATCGATAAAGCATTTTTAAATTCCCTTGGGATGAATGTAAATGCTATCAATCCCAACAAGCTAAAAGTATTTGGTAATGGAGGTGCAATGCTTCCATTACGCAATGAAGATAACTTCGTTTTTGATCCTAGAGAAGTGTCAATTAAGGTCGTAGGTGGAGAAGATAATTCATTCGACAATAATGATTATATTCTTTTTTATGGCGAGGGAACTTCTGGTTTTAATACAGAAAGTTTAACCCATATAAATGCTTATGATGATCGCTCTTATTATTTTATAACAGCAGATGGAGTAGATGGAAAAAGAGTGTCTCCCATGCAGGAGCCTTCTGGCAATGCAACACAAATAATTACAACTTTTGATTCTTATAAATTTCACGAAGTTGATCAGGAAAATTTATTACGTCTTGGGCGCAGATGGTTTGGGGAACGCTTTGATTTTGAAAATGAACAGCATTTTACGTTTTCATTTCCCAATATTGTTACTACAGAACCCGTAAAATTAAAGGTTTATGTGGCTGCTATATCAGACTCTCAAACAGCATTTGAATTAACGCTGAATAATGAAAGTGTAAGCACCATTGAGCTTGATGCTATAAGCGATGCAGTACTTGCGAGCGATAATAGTTATAACACATTTCAAAATGGTACAAACTCACCAGTGGTTAAATCTAACAGCGCGACTGTTGATATAGGTCTCAATTATTTAAATAATGGTAATCCCTCAAGTGTAGGTTATCTGGACTTTATAGGTGTTGAAGCGGTACGTGATTTAAAAGGTGCAGGAAAGCAAATGCCTTTTCAAAAAAATAATACAGCAAGCGCCACGGGTATTGGCAAATATATTATTAGCGAGGCTAGTCAGTTTTCAGAAGTTTGGGATGTTACAAAACCTACGGCGATACTGTCTATTGAGAATACAGAAGCTGCTTCATCATTAGAATTTAATTCACAATTGGGGTCTCTGCATAAATTTGTGGCCTTAAATCCTTCAGACTTTTACACGCCATTAATAGATAATGGTAATACAAGAGTTGCAAACCAAAATCTAAAAGGCACTATTTTTAATGGAGGTTCTGGTTTTAAGGATGTCGATTATCTTATGATTACGGGCGATTTATTAAAGCCACAAGCTGAAAAACTCGCTCAGCATAATCGTACCTATCGTGGGCTCAATGTAAAAGTGGTTACTTTAAATGAAATTTATAATGAATTTAATTCTGGTACAGAAGATATAGGAGCCATACGCAACTTTGTACGTTATGTTTATGAAAATGCTTCTTCAGCCGAAGGACGCTTAAAATACTTATGCCTCTTTGGTGATACTTCAATAGATTATAAAGACAGACTCCCCGGAAATAACAATATTATACCCACATTTAATACATATTATAGTTTCTCACAATCTCAGAGCTTTATGAGTGATGATTTTTATGGAGTTTTAGATCCGGCAGAAGGGATTTTAGAAGGTAATAGTCCTGCGGGTAGTGGTGGCGGTGATAAGCTAGATGTAGCGGTAGGCCGTATTCTCGCAGATACTCCGCAGCTGGCAAATGAGGTGGTTGATAAAATAATTAATTACGATGCTAAATCTTCTTATGGTCGCTGGCGTAATAATTTTGTATTAATCTCAGATGATGTAGATTTTGACTGGGAGTTTAAGGAGCTAGAATCAACACTAGATGAATTAGGTGATCAGATACATGATGAAAAACCCTTTATAAATGTCACAAAAATACATAGTGACAGTTACCAGCAGGAATCTTCGGCTGGTGGGGATCGATATCCGCAAGTAAATGATGCGATTTCTGATGCTATTGAAGTAGGTGCTTTAGTTGTAACTTATCTTGGTCATGGTGGGGAAGATGCGCTGGCATCAGAATTTATATTCACCAGACTTAATGCCGAAACGCTTAATAATGAAGATAAATTACCAGTTATAGTCACAGTCACCTGTGAGTTTACCCGTTTTGATAATCCTACTCATCCTGCTGCCGGAGAAGAATTATTCTGGAATGCTAATGGTGGGGCAGTAGGTCTAGTTGCAACTACTCGTGAAATTTCTGTAAGTCTGGGTGTTACTTTTAATGAGCGTCTTGCTGCAAATATTTTTTCCTTCGGAACGAATACTATCAAGAGTGTTGCCGAAAATTTAAGAGAAACAAAAAATGAAATAAGTGATTCTAAACGCAGAGTAATATTTTACATAGGCGATCCTGCAATGAAACTGGCATTCGCTCAGCCTGATATACGCTTAACTTCAATAAATGACGCGCCGGTCACACAAGCTACAGATACTTTAAAGGCATTAAGCAAGATTAAAATGAGTGGAGAGATATTAACTCCGCAGGGACAGCTTATTAATGATTATACGGGTAAACTCGCTGCAACAGTTTATGATAAAGATATTGATCGCCAGACTTTAGGAAATGACGGTACTAGGGGATCTGATGGTAATTTGCTAATACTCAATTTTCAAACGCTGGGTAATATTTTATACAGGGGTCAGGCTTCTGTGGTAAATGGGAAGTTTGATTTTGAGTTTGTCGTGCCTAAAGACGCTTTAATTCCGTTAGGGAAAGGCAGAGTTAGTTTTTATGCTGAAAGAGATGATATTCTGGAAAATAGTACGGGTGTTGATCAAACAATATTAATAGGTGGTTTAAATGAGGATGCTCCTGAAGATAATGAAGGGCCGGTTATTCAGGCTTATATGAATGATGAGAGTTTTGTTAATGGAGGTATTACTAATACCTCTCCATTTCTTCTAGTAAAACTTGAAGATGTAAATGGGATTAATACTTCAAGCGGGATAGGTCACGATCTCGTTGCAATTTTAGATGGTGATGAAACAAATCCCATTATTTTAAACGACTTTTATGAAAGCGATGTTGATAATTTTGCTTTAGGGAAAGCTTTACGGAAGCTAAGAGATCTGGAGCCGGGATTACACACTGTAACTGTAATTGCCTGGGATACTTATAATAATTCATCGACTGTAGATTTGCAATTTGTGGTGGCAGGAGATGAAGAAATGAAACTTGAGAATGTGCTTAATTATCCTAATCCTTTTGTAAATTATACTGAATTTTGGTTCAATCATAATCGGCCATATGAGCCGCTTGATGTGCAGGTTCAGATTTTTACCGTAAGTGGTAAAATTGTAAAAACTATAAATCAAAATATTGTGACTACAGGCTTTCTTTCCAGGGATATAACCTGGGATGGTCGAGATGATTTTGGCGATCGTATAGGGAAAGGAGTATATGTATATAAGATTACCGTAAAATCTACGTTAACCAATAAGCAGGTCGAAAAATTTGAGAAGCTAGTAATCCTGTAATCATTAAAATCTATATTTGTCAAAATTTCTTTACTTTAAGATGAGAAAATCACTATTATTTGTAACCATAGCAGCAGTATTTGGAGCCAGTAAAATGCATGCTCAGGATAACGAGCAAAGACGTGTAATTACTACAGGTGTTCCGTTTTTGTTGATTGCGGCAGATGCTCGATCAGCGGGTATGGGTGATCAGGGTGTAGCTACCAGTCCAGATGCCTATTCACAACAATGGAACCCAGCAAAATATGCATTTATTGAAAGAGCACAAGGTGTAGGGGTTAATTACACTCCTTATTTAAGCCAACTCGTGAATGATATATTTTTAGGTCAGGTTACTTATTATAATAGACTTGATGATAGAAGTGCCGTGGGGGCAAGTTTTAGATATTTCAGTTTAGGAGAGGTTGAGTTAAGGCAAACTGCAGATGAATTAGGGATCACAGAAAAACCTAATGAATTTACTTTTGACGTTTCCTATGCTTTACGATTAAGCGATCAATTTTCTATGGCTGTTGCAGGAAGATATTTACGTAGTGATCTTAGAATTCCCGATACTAACGGTGATGCTACTGCTGCGGGATCTTTTGGTGTAGATATAGCAGGTTATTATCAGTCAGAGGCAATACCTTATGATGATTTTGACGGAAGATGGCGAGCGGGTTTTAATATTTCAAACATCGGTCCAAAAATAAAATATGATGATGCGGGGCAGGAGAATTTTATTCCAACAAACCTGAGATTAGGTGGAGGTTTTGATTTTATTCTGGATGCGTATAATACGATTAACGTAGGGTTAGAATTAAACAAATTACTTGTTCCTTCTCCAGGAGATCTTAATGGCGACGGTGTTTATGACTCTGCAGATGCCCAATTATATAATGATATAGGTTTCTTTAGCGGTATGTTTAAATCTTTTGGTGATGCTCAAGATGGATTTAGTGAAGAAATAAAAGAAGTGACCTGGTCCTTAGGGGCAGAATATGTTTACAATGATGCATTTTCTATGCGTACGGGTTATTTTAATGAAAGTGATTTAAAAGGTAGCAGAAAATTTGCTACTTTGGGTATTGGTTTTAAATATACCACCATAGACATAGATGTTTCCTATTTATTTTCAACCTCTAATGTGAGAAATCCACTTGAAAATACACTTCGCTTTGGTATTACATTTGGTTTTGGCGATGAATACACAGAATATTAATACATGAGAAAAATAAAAATTGAGTCTCATCTGGAGGTTTATGATTTAGTAGAAGAACTTCCTGAGCAGATTCAATCCTTAATGCAAGAAGCCTTTGTCGCCAGAGATAACGCCTATGCTCCCTATTCAAAATTTCATGTAGGTGCTGCAATTCTTTTAGATAATAATGAGATAATTATAGGAAGCAATCAGGAAAATGCCGCCTATCCATCTGGTCTTTGCGCAGAGAGAACTGCGATTTTTTATGCGGGCGCAAAATATCCTAAAGCAACTATAGAAGCGATGGCTATTTCAGCTAAAGCTCAAAGTAAGCCCACTATTACACCCATACCACCTTGCGGCAGTTGCAGGCAGGCAATTGCAGAGTATGAGGTGAAACAAGATATGCCCATCGCATTATACTTTATGGGTGAGTCTGGCAAGGTTTTTAAAAGCGATTCGCTCAAAAATTTACTCCCTTTACTCTTCACTCAGGATTACTTATAACCTTTTAATTATTTTTTAGCAAACGCTTTCAGGATTCTTATTTGTTTATGCTATTTTTGTTTCTCGCTATTTTAGAGCGCATGGTGTATTGATAAACCAAGTTTAATGAAAGAAATTACTAAAGATGTATACCTTAACTGGTATGAGGAAATGTTCTTCTGGCGCAAGTTTGAAGACAAATTAGCTCAAGTATATATTCAGCAAAAAGTAAGAGGTTTTCTCCATTTATACAATGGTCAGGAAGCTATTCTTGCGGGTGCTCTGCATGCGATGGATCTGTCTAAGGACAAGATGATCACCGCATATAGAAACCACGTTCAGCCTATCGGGATGGGAGTAGATCCTAAACGCGTTATGGCAGAACTTTTTGGTAAAAAAACAGGAACTTCTCAAGGTCTGGGAGGTTCTATGCATATCTTTTCAAAAGAACATCGTTTTTATGGTGGTCATGGTATCGTAGGAGGTCAGATTCCATTAGGTGCCGGTCTTGCATTTGCAGATAAGTTTTTTAAACGTGACGCAGTAACACTCACGTTTTTTGGCGACGGTGCAGCGAGACAAGGGTCACTGCATGAGACTTTCAACATGGCAATGACCTGGAAGCTTCCGGTTGTTTTCTGTGTTGAAAACAATGGATATGCTATGGGAACCTCGGTTAAGCGTACAGCTAACCATGAAGATATCTGGAAATTAGGTTTAGGTTATGAAATGCCTTGTGGTCCCGTAGACGCTATGGATCCTCAGGCAGTGGCAGAAGCTCTAGATGAGGCAATCGCCAGAGCGCGTCGGGGAGATGGACCTACGTTTTTAGAAATGAAAACCTATCGCTATAGAGGTCACTCAATGAGTGATGCTCAAAAATACAGAACAAAAGATGAGGTAGCAGAATATCAAAAAATTGATCCTATTACTACAATTAAGGATATAATTCTTGAGAAGAAATTTGCTACCGAAGAAGAATTAAAAGATATTGATAAGCGCGTAAAAAAACGAGTGGCTGAATGTGAGAAATTTGCAGATGAAAGTGAATACCCAGACCTTAGTTTGATGTATGATGTAGTTTACGATCAGGAAAATTATCCATTTACACCACATAAACCAGAATAACATGGCAGAAGTAATAAAGATGCCCCGCCTGAGTGATACAATGGAAGAAGGAACCGTTGCATCCTGGCTTAAAAAAGAAGGAGATAAAGTAGCTGAAGGAGATATTCTTGCAGAAATTGAAACCGATAAGGCGACGATGGAGTTTGAATCTTTCTCTGAAGGAACTTTGTTATATATAGGAATTAAGGAAGGTGAAACCGCTAAAGTTGATGCACTTTTAGCCATTATAGGCGAAGAAGGAGAAGATATTTCTGCTCTCATAGACGGCAAGGGTGAATCTGAAGATGATGATTCTGAAGAGGAAAAATCAACAGATGATGCTGCTGAAGATGACGATGCAGAAGTAGAAGAAAAAGAAGATACTGGTGATGCTAAAGATGAATCTGAAGATGAAGAATCTGAAGATGAAGAAAGCGATGAAGCTGCAGGTGGAGATATTCCCGAAGGTGTTGAGGTAGTAAAAATGCCTCGCCTGAGTGATACGATGGAAGAAGGTACTGTTGCAACCTGGCTTAAGAAAGAAGGAGATGAAGTTGCTGAAGGCGATATTCTTGCAGAAATTGAGACAGATAAAGCTACGATGGAATTTGAGTCCTTTTATAAAGGAACACTTCTGCATATAGGCATTCAGGAAGGCGAATCTGCTAAGGTTGATGAGCTTCTTGCAATCATAGGTGAGAAAGGAACAGATGTTTCGGCAATCGTAAAAAGCTTTAAATCTGGTGGGTCTTCTAAAACAGAAGCAAAAAAATCAGCCAAAGAAGAGCCAAAATCGGAGAAAAAAGCCGAAAAATCAGAAACTAAAAAGGAAGAGCCTAAAAAAGAAGAAAAAAAGGAAAGCCTTAAAGATAAAGATACTGACACTTCAAAAATGACTGGAGAAGCAAAATCCAGCACCAGTGCAGATGGACGTATTTTTGCATCACCTTTGGCTAAAAAACTTGCCGAAGAGAAAGGTATTACCATTTCTAATGTTAAAGGTTCTGGTGACGGTGGCAGAATTGTACGTAAGGATGTAGAAAATTATACTCCTGCCGCTGCAAGTGCTGGAGGTAGTGTACAACAATTTGAACCTACAGGTGAAGAAAGCTATGAGGAGGTTAATAACTCACAAATGCGTAAAGCGATAGCAAAATCACTAGGCAAATCTAAGTTTACAGCACCACATTATTATCTTAATGTTGAATTTGACATGGAAAACGCGATAGCCTTCCGAGCTCAATTTAATCAACTGCCAGATACTAAGATTTCATACAATGACATGATTATAAAAGCTGTTGCGATTGCTTTAAAACAGCATCCACAGGTAAATTCTCAATGGTTTGACGATAAAATGCGTCTTAATCACCATGTTCATATTGGCGTTGCAGTTGCAGTTCCTGATGGTCTTGTGGTACCGGTTGTAGAATTTGCAAATGAAAAATCATTACAGCAAATAAACGCTCAGGTAAAAGATCTTGCAGGAAAAGCAAGAAATAAAAAACTAAAACCTGATGAAATGCAGGGAAGTACATTTACTGTTTCTAATCTGGGGATGTTTGGTATAACAAACTTTACATCAATAATTAATCAGCCTAATTCTGCTATACTTTCAGTAGGGGCAATTATAGAAAAACCAGTTGTTAAAAATGGTCAAATTGTAGTGGGTAATACAATGGTATTATCAATGGCTTGCGATCACCGCACAGTAGATGGCGCTACCGGAGCACAGTTTTTACAGACATTAAAAATGTATATCGAAAATCCGGTATTGATGTTGGCTTAATTTTCGCGTAAGCTTAACACAAGAATATAACCAAAAACCCATCGCATTCCGGTGGGTTTTTTATCTTTATGATATGATAAAAATAATTGTTTGCGGTCTTTTACTTTCTCTTACAGCTTGTGGTACAGGAAATATTAAAACCGTTGATGCTGAAAAAGCAGCTCAAAACACCCAAAATTCGACCCTAAAGGCAGATAATTACACTACTCCTTCAGCTTCTACGTCAACGTCTGCGACTACTAAAGCTGATAAAGATGTAAAGCAAATCGTTAAACCTGACGATGTAAAAAAGCATCTTGAATTTTTAGCCTCAGATGATTTGCAAGGTCGCGCGACGGGAAGCGAGGGGATTGAAAAAGCAGCAGCCTATATTATAAAACAATTTCAAAGTGCTGGGATTAAACCATATTTCACTTCCTATAGAGATAAGTTTGATGCAAAGGGAAAAGATGGGTACAATATTGTTGGTATGATTGAGGGTACAGATCCTCAATTAAAAGATGAATTTGTAATTGTAGGAGCGCATTATGATCACATAGGAATTATCAAAACAGTCGCCGGAGACAGCATTGCAAACGGCGCAAATGATGATGCTTCGGGAACTACAGCTGTTCTTGAGCTTGCTAAATATTTCGCAAAAGCAAAAAACAATAAACGTAGCCTGATATTTACATTATATGCTGGTGAAGAATTGGGATTGCTTGGTTCTCGCCATCTTGCACAAAGATTAAAGGATGATGGTCTCAATCTCTACACTATGTTTAATATAGAAATGATAGGGGTGCCTATGCAAAACAGGGATTATCTGGTTTATTTAACCGGTTATGATAATTCAAACATGGCTGAAAAATTTAAGGAATACACAGGTAAGAATGTGATGGGTTTT
>JBALXG010000084.1:0-8875 GCA_036961055.1 Leeuwenhoekiella sp.
CAAAAATAAGATTTACATACTCACTGTCTAATCTCCAGTTATTGAGTTTGCGTTGTCTTAATTTAGCCTGAAGCTGTTCGTTCTCAGAAATTTTGACAAGAATAGGATTATTAACAAACCGTTTATTTGGGTTAATATCTTCTGCTGTGGCGAGTATTTTTTGTTGTGTTTTATCCTGATGTTCTCTAGCAAACCCATGTAATTCTACGATAAGATCTACCATAACGAGATAGAGGTCGTACATCTGGGCAATACTTGTGTTTAGAAAAGTTTCTTCTTTACGAAGATCTGGAGTTTCAGATTGATTTAAGGCATAAAGTGCCTGCATTACCTTGATTCGAATATGCCTTCTGTTGAGCATGGATATAAAGAACTTACTTGGTTGTATAAAATGTTATTAAGACAATCGCCGGAATAAACGCGAAAATTGACTGTAAAAGCCGATTTTTCCCTTCATTTACCGGTTTTTACCAAAACCGGTGCAAAAATACATTAATAAATAAAGTATGCCCCAATACTTTAAGTTTTTTCATAGAAAATCCATCCATGCAGTAATATGCCTATTGCCTATTATCATGTATATTTGCTGTCATATTTTTTTTTGCACACATTAGATTCTGATTAGCCTTACTTTATAAGGGATCGTTACATTTATGAAAGAACTTCAGCACCTCAATAAATATTTTAAAAAGTACATGTGGCGCCTTATTTTTGGCTTCTTTATTGTACTTCTCGCTCGCATTTTCGCCATTCTTACACCAAAGTTTTCTGGTGACATGATTAAATATGTAGAAGATTATGTAAAAGATGGCGGTGATTTATCTCAACTCAAACATAAATTACTTGTTACCCTTTTATTACTTCTGGGAGCTACATTACTTTCTGGTTTTTTTACTTTTTTAATGCGCCAGATGTTTATTGTGGTTTCCAGATACATGGAAGCAGATTTAAAAAATGAGGTTTACGCGCAGTATCAAAACCTATCACTCAATTTTTACAAAAAAAATCGCACCGGCGATTTGATGAACCGCATTAGTGAAGATGTGAGTAAAGTGCGCATGTATTTAGGCCCGGCAATTATGTATGGTGTTACTACCATTATCTTATTTGCTACCGTAATTCCATACATGTTCATGACAGCGCCTGAGCTTACTTTGTATGTGCTTATTCCGCTTCCTATTTTATCTGTTGCTATATATCAATTAAGTAGAGCGATACATAAACGTAGCACTGTTGTACAGCAATATTTATCTCATCTAAGCACATTTACTCAGGAATCTTTTAGTGGTATAGGCGTCATAAAAGCCTATGGCATGGAAGGTCAAACCTATACTAATTTTGAAACGCTTAGCGAAGGCAGTAAAGAGAAAAACCTTGATCTCGTGCGTGTGCAGGCTTTTTTCTTCCCACTTATGATTGCTCTTATAGGCGTGAGTAATTTACTTGTTATTTATATAGGCGGAAAGCAATATATTGACGGCACCATACCAGATCTGGGTGTGATAGTAGAATTTCTGATTTATGTAAACATGCTTACCTGGCCCGTTGCTTCGGTAGGATGGATTACCTCTTTAGTGCAGCAGGCGGAAGCTTCACAAAAACGTATCAATGAATTTTTAAAGGAAAAGCCGGAGATTGTAAATCAGATTTCACATCATACACCAGTTGATGGTACGATCACTTTTGATAACGTAAGTTTCACCTACGATGACACAAATATTACTGCGTTAAAAAACGTCTCTTTTACAGCTAAAAAGGGAGAAACCCTGGCAATAATTGGTAAAACGGGTTCTGGTAAGTCTACAATTCTTGAACTCATAGGCAGATTATATGACGTGACTGAAGGTGAGATAATTATCGACAAAACGCCTATTGAGCAACTCAATTTAACTGATTTGCGCAGCAGTATAGGTTATGTTCCACAAGAGGCATTTTTGTTTAGCGACAGTATAAAAGAGAATATAAAATTTGGTAAAAAAGAAGCTACAGATGATGAAGTAATAGCTGCAGCAAAAACTGCCGTCGTTCATCAAAATATAGTTGAATTTTCTAAAGGATATGACACTATTTTGGGCGAAAGAGGAATTACACTTTCCGGAGGCCAGAAACAACGTGTTTCTATCGCGCGCGCAGTTATTAAAGATCCTCAAATTTTATTATTTGATGATAGCCTTTCTGCCGTAGACACAGAAACCGAAGAGCAAATTCTTAGTAATTTACTTAAACTTTCAAAAAATAAGACCACAATTGTGGTAAGTCACCGTATCTCTTCAGCCAAGAATGCTAATAATATTATTATTCTTGAAGAAGGCAGAATTATACAACAGGGCAACCATTCACAGCTAATTACGCAGGATGGGTACTATAAGGAATTGTATAAGAAACAGCTTGACGAAAAAGAAATGGAATAAAATTTTGTCCACGATAGATTTTTTTGCCATTTTTGACCTCAGCATCCAATTATTTAAAATTTAATTATGAGCAATACTGAAATGAAGGGGAATGATGAAATATTCTCGAAAGTGCTTAGGGCCGGAAGGCGCACGTATTTTTTTGATGTGAGGTCAACCCGAGCCGGAGATTATTATTTAACGATCACCGAAAGTAAAAAGTTTACTAACGATGATGGCTCCTTTCACTACAAAAAGCATAAAATATATCTTTATAAAGAAGATTTTGACGGCTTTACTGAGATTTTAAATGAAATGACAGGATATATCCTTGAAGAAAAAGGCGAAGAAGTAATAAGTGAACGCCATCAAAGTGATTATACAAAATCTGAGGATGCTGAAGATACAGCTGAGACAATGACCACAACGGCTTCTGCAAAAACTTTTACAGATGTTAGCTTTGATGATATTTAATTAAGAATATTTATTCTACAATTTTTAAAACCGCTACCTTATGTGTAGCGGTTTTTTTATATTCACCAATCAAAAATTAAAAGATTCGCAACATAATTCATAATTCCTCTATTTTTCTCCTTCAATAATCACAAGTATGACCCGATTTTTTACCCTTTTTATCCTTTTTTCTTTCTTTTCTGCAAACTTATTTGCTCAAGACGGTAATCCCACGTTAGATTATTATTTACCGCAAGATGTTACTTACGACAGCAATATTCCTACTCCGCAGGAAATTTTAGGATGGGTTCCGGGAACCTGGCATGTGAGCCATGACAAATTAGTTGATTACATGAAAACAATGGCAGCTTCATCACCACGTATTACTATTGAAGATCGTGGACAAACATTTGAAGGGCGCCCTCTCCTGCTTCTCATTATTACATCTCCTGAAAACCATAAAAATATTGAAGCCATAAAAAAACAGCACATGGCGCTTACTCAGGATGGTGCGTCAACATTAAATACAGAAGACATGCCATTAGTAACTTATCAAGGTATGTCAATACACGGTAATGAACCCAGCGGTGCAAATGCAGGATTACTCGCTGCGTACTATCTTGCCGCCGCACAGGGACCTAAAATAGAGGAGCTACTTAAAAATACAGTAATACTTTTTGATCCTTCTTTTAATCCAGATGGTCTTCAACGCTTTGCATATTGGGCAAATACAAACAAAGCTCGTAATATAATTGCAGATCCTCAGGATAGAGAATATGATGAAATCTGGCCGGGAGGGCGTACAAATCACTACTGGTTTGATCTTAACCGTGATTGGCTGCCTACACAATTACCAGAATCACAGGCGCGTATTAAAACATTTCATGAGTGGTATCCTAATATTCTAACAGACCATCATGAGATGGGAAGCAATTCTTCCTTTTTCTTTCAGCCTGGCATTCAATCACGTACACACCCACTCACCCCTGCTCTTAATCAGGAATTAACAAAAGAAATAGGAAAATTTCATGCCGCTGCTTTTGATAAACTGGGCTCATTTTATTTTACTGAAGAAAGTTATGACGACTTTTATTATGGTAAAGGATCTACTTTTCCTGATATTAATGGTGGGATAGGAATTCTGTTTGAACAAGCCAGCTCTCGTGGCCACGCTCAAATGACAGATAACGGACTTCTGGAATTTAAATTTACCATAAGAAATCAATTTACCGCCTTTCTATCTACTTTGGAGGCAGCCCGTAATTTACGGGTGAAACTTCTAAATTATGAGCGTGATTTTTATGCTGATTCTCGCAAAGAAGCTGGCAATGATGCTTATATTTTTGGCAGTAAAAATGATGCAGGTCGCTCTTTTGAACTCGCTAGTCTTCTGAAACGCCAAAATATAGAAATCTACAAACCAGCTCGCGAGTACAGTGCAAATGGTAAAACATTTACTCAGGCAAATAGTTATGTTGTTCCTAAAAAACAAAAACATAGCCGAATGCTAGAAGCCATGTTTGAAAAGCGCACAATGTTTACAGATAGTTTGTTTTATGATATTTCTGCGTGGACCCTTCCGTTAGCCTTTAATTTAGATTTTAGTGATGCTGCTCCGGCAAGTCTGGCGGGCCCTGAGATTACCGATTTACAAATGCAAAAACCGGCGGCTGTGACCTTGAGTAAATACGCCTATCTTATGCCTTGGGGTAATTATTTTTCGCCAAAGGCACTTAATAAAATTCTTGAAAAAGGTTTGCGAGCAAAAGTGAGCTTACAACCATTTAGCGTTGAGGGAAAAGATTATGATTATGGTACAATTCTTATCCCTGTTCAAAATCAGGATTTGTCTCCTGAAGAAATGCAACAGTTCCTTAATGAAGTTTCTCAGGAAAGTAATGTTGAAATAAATACGGTATCTACAGGAATAACCGAAGGAATTGATCTGGGAAGCCGCTATTTTATCCCTTTAAAACCTACAAAACTTGCTCTTATAGTAGGAGAAGGCATTTCATATAATGATGCCGGTGAGATCTGGCATCTCTTAGACACCCGTTATGATATTAAAGTAACTAAACTAGATACCCGGGATTTTGACCGTTTTAACTTAAGCAAATACACAGATATAATAATTCCCAGCATATGGGGAAATGCTCTTGATGATGATGCTGCAGATAAATTAAAAGAATGGACAAAAAACGGTGGTACGATTATAGGTTACGGCAATACAATTAAGTGGTTAAAGCGTAATAACTTCATAAATATTTCGCTTGTAAAAACCGAAAATCCTGCTAAAACAGTAACTTTTGAGCAAATGCGAGATTTTAATGGAGCACAAGAAATAGGCGGTGCTATATTTCAGGCAAAATTAGATCGCTCTAACCCTATCAACTTTGGATATAATGAAGAATATATTAGTCTGTTTAGGGACAATACAATTTTTATAGAAGCAGATGAGACGAGTTACAATAATCCTATTCGCTATACAGATTCCCCATTAGAAAGTGGTTACATAAGTAAAATTAACCTGAATGCGCTAAAGGAAACAAGACCATTTGTACATAGTAGTCTGGGCCGCGGAAATGTTATGCTTTTTACTGATAATACAAATTTTAGAGCATTCTGGTATGGTACAAATAAATTACTGATGAACGCCATTTTCTTTGATAATGCGATGTAGCTTCCGTTTATCATTTAGATCAAAATATATAAACTTGATTTATTACTATCTCATTACTTTTTGTTTAAATTGTACTTAAAATCTTGTATTTGAAAAGAAGCTGCGTTTTTCTTTTATTATCTATCTTCATCTTTAATCTGGGAGGCAATTTTATTGTCTTTAAAATTCAGCAATATCAGGTTAGAAGAGAGATCATTCAGCGTATACGACAAGGCATTCCTACAGAACAACTTTCACTAATAACAATCAAGCATAACCAGACCAAAACTGTAATCTGGAAAGAAAGTGATGAGTTTAGTTATGACGGAATTATGTATGATGTTGTTAAACAAGAATTACAAGCCGATAAATCTATAGTTTATTACTGCGTCAAGGATGATATGGAAACTGCACTTGTCATCAAATTATATAAGGATTTAAAAAAGTCCCAAAAAACTAAGAATAATCGGCTTTATCCGGTTAAAATCGCCTTTAAAATTCTTCCTTCACAAGCTGAAAAACTTCCGCAGGAAAACAATTTCAAAATTAAAGATGAGATAAGCAGCTATTATAACGTTGCTTACAGCACGCTTAAGCCAGAAATTAAGAGTCCGCCTCCCAAAATAGTTTAATAAATATCAGATCATTGCCTGATTTTAGGAGCATTTTATGTTCCTATCTCTACTATTCATTAAACTAAATTCACACAATGAAAAAAATCTACTTATCCCTAATGGGGTTATTAGTCTATGCACTTGCCTTTAGCCAAAATCCTCAAGGAAAGGTTATAGATGCAAGTACAAAAAATCCCCTTAGCGGTGCAAAAATCAACATAAATGGTACTAAAATCACCACTACTGACGATAACGGAACATTTTATTTTAATTGCCAGCAAAATTTAAAACTCACCGTTAGCTTTATAGGGTATGAAACTACAGCTATAACTATAAAAGATTGCAATGATAATCTGGTTATTGCTCTTGCTTCTTCAACAAGTGCTTTAGATGAAGTACAACTTACCGGAATAAAAACAGATCGTCAATTACTAGAAAAACCTCAGGCTATAGTTCAGTTAGATTCAGCGGAATTAAACAGAGGCACGGGTCTTTTTCTTGATGATGTAATAAATGCTAATGTGCCCGGAGTTATTATGGAAAAAAGAGCAGTTTCCTCTGGACAACAATTTAATATAAGAGGCTATGGAAACGGTGTGGGCTTTAGAGGAGCTAGTAATAATTTTGATGGTCAGGGCTATAAAGTATATCTAAACAATATTCCTATTACTGATGCTGAAGGAATAACTCAAATGGATGATATTGATTTTGGCTCAATAGGCAATGTAAATGTCATCAAAGGCCCTGCAGGTTCTTTATATGGTCTTGCTATCGCCGGTGTTGTAAATCTTCAAACTATACGTCCTGAAGCTGGTAAAACTTCTATTAGCCAGTCGGTTTTAGGTGGAAGATATGGCCTGGCAAGATTTACAACACAGTTTCAAACCGCTACTGAAAAAACTTCGCTTCTGCTTAATTATGGTCATCAGATTTCTGATGGATTTATGGATCATTCTGCTTCGACTAAAGATTTTATGAATTTTGTACTTGATTATAGTCCGAGTGAACGCCAGTATATTTCCACCTACTTTGGCTTTAGCAATAGTTACGATCAGCGTGGTGGTGAGTTATCTATAGATCAATATGAGGCCAAAGATTACAGCGGTAATGAACGTTACATTAAAAATGACGCCCATTCTGAAGTGATAAGCTTTAGAGCTGGTTTAACGCATCGTTATGTTTTTACAAACTGGTTAAAAAATACTACATCTATTTATGGCACTGGCGTAAAAAACAATGCGAGTTCTGCAGGAGGTTGGACAAGTAAAGATCCGCTAAATTATGGCGTAAGATCTGCATTTGATCTCGCGTTTAATTTAAGTTCAGGATTTACTTTAAGCAGTACAACAGGATTTGAATATCAGGAACAACGAGCAGAACTTTTAGGTTACAGTATGATAGAAAATCCAGATGATCCCAATGGTTACAATATTATAGGTGCTATGAAAAGTAATCAATCTGCAGATTCTAAAACATACTCCTTATTTACTGAATGGATTCTTAACATGCCTTCTGATTTTTCTGTGACAGCCGGTATAGGTATGAGTGCCTTAAATATTGATTTGCAAAATAATCTGTACGATGCTTCAAGCAGTAAACCCAGATTTGTTTCTGCAGATTATGATAATCTGGTTTCACCTCATATCGCTTTAAATAAAGTATTTGATAATAATATTTCAATCTATGCTTCTTATAGCAAAGGTTATAAAGCTCCGGTAAGCGGAAACATTGTTTTATCTACTACCGGCGCGTTAAATACAGGGCTTAATCCTGAAGTGGGCGATCAATTTGAAATAGGATCAAAAGGAAATCTTTTCAGCAATAAACTACATTATCAGGTTGCACTATTCAACACCGTTTTTAAAGATAAAATGACTTCTGTAGCCGTTCCTCTTGACGAAAACACCACAGCTTATACCTATATAGCAAATGGCGGAAAACAAAAGAATAAAGGTGTTGAAGTTTTAGCCAAATACAATGCATATGAGTCAGAAACAGGTTTTTTTAAAGGTATTAATCCTTATGCCAATTTAACCTATTCTGATTTTGAGTATGAAGATTTTCAGTATCAATCTTTAAATGCAGATGGCGAAGCTGTGACTGTAGATTATAGCGGCATGTCTGTAGCTGGTGTAGCACCCTGGGTTGTTAATGCTGGAATAGATTTTAATACAAACCCCGGATTATATGGTAACCTTAATTATTCTTATCGTGATGCAATGCCTTTCACCTCTGATGGAATTAATAACACAAACGCTTACAGTCTTTTAAATGCTAAACTGGGCTTTAGAACATCGCTTAATAAATTTGACTTTGATATTTACGCAGGAGCAGATAATATTACCGGCACGCAATACTATTATATGGTATTTGTAAATCAATTGCCTGATGCTTATTTGCCGGCACCTTACAAGATCAATTATTACGGTGGTATAATGATAAAATATAATATCTAGTCTTTCACCCCTTTTATTGAAAAAGCAGCTGTAAAACAGCTGCTTTTTTTTATTTAGTAAAAACTTAAAATCTGTCTAAAACTATCGAAAATCGGGATATTTCAGTAAAAAACAGAAGGTTCTTATTTACAAAGTAGGCTTCAAATTTATTAATTTATCATCAAAATCTTTAAATGTTTCAGCGAGTTTAGTGATTTCCTGCTGCGCTTCTTTCCAGTCTTTTTGTTCTATTGCTTCGCGTACGCCAGGCAATGTTTTAACGCCATATCCCGTATAAAAACCTGGAGCATAAATTTGATGTTT
>JBALXG010000085.1:0-8850 GCA_036961055.1 Leeuwenhoekiella sp.
AAAAAGTGTTTATGATGCCAAAGCGCATAAGGACCAAAACGTTGCTCATCTACAAAAAGCTTATGATCTACTACATGAGTAATTTCCGTTACCCATTTCGTTTTAATACCAGCTACAGGCGTTATTATATATTGAATTAGTTGCCCGGGGAACATAGGTTTGTCTGCTCCAGAAAGAATTTTGAAGCCCATGTAATCTGGAGTAATGGTTTTAAGATTTTTGGGATCACCCAGAAACTGCCAGGCTTTATCAAGAGAAATAGGAAGATTTTGTTTACTGTGCAGCGTGTAAATTTTCATGGGAAATGTGCTAATAGAGCAAATAAAATCATCTGCCAAGGTAAAGATAGAAGTGGTGTTGTTTAGTAAAAAAGTATTTTAGTTAAACAAAATTTAAAGTTCTTTCAAAAATAATGTTCAGCCCATTGTTTAGCATCTTCAATAGTTTTGAAAAAAGCAAAGGAACCTTTCCAGTTTTCTTGTTCTGTAATGAGTTTTTCGCGTTGAGAATCATCTTCAGAAACCACCGCAACCGCAATCATATTATCTAATCCACTTTTATAAAAAGTAGGTTCAATATCAATATCATCTTTACGCTGATTAATAAGAATAAACTTTTTGCCATTAAAATACTCCTTTAATATTGTGCGAACCTCTTCCAGAACTTCTTGTGATAATTTTTTAGAATTAAGATAGGTGACAACTGCATATACAGGAGTAAGGTTTAACGTATACATCTTATTTGAGATGTTCTTTGTCATGGGTAGCCGTATTATTTGAAAAAGTTAGTTTTTAAAATCCTCAATGAATTATCTGATTTTCTGATTGTAACGGGACCGGGAATACACTTTCAAAATATGATTTGATTAACATTAATTCAGTTAGTTATAATTATATTTAGTTTTCCTAAAATAAAACATAGTTTTACTGCACAATTCTTACAAATCAAACTATAAATCTAATTTAAATAATGAAAAAAGCTAGTATTTTTTTAATGATTTTGTTCTTTCAGGCCATTGCTTTCGCACAAATAAAAACTCCGGCAGCGAGCCCATTTTCAAAAATTGAACAAGAAGTAGGACTTACAAATGTTACTATAGCATATTCGAGACCGAGTATGAAAGGGAGAGCAATTTTTGGAGATCTGGTTCCTTATAACGCTATTTGGCGTACCGGTGCTAACAGCACAACAAAGTTTACGATTGATAAATCTATCACGATTGCCGGTAAAGAATTAAAAGAAGGGACTTATAGTTTATATACAATCCCACAGCAGGATATGTGGGAGTTTATTTTTTATACAGATGATAGCGACCCGCTTAGAAGTTCATTTGAAGATGCTAACATCGCTTTACGTACCATGGTAGAAGTGCAGAATTTCCCTGCTAACGTTGAAACTTTTACAATTACAATAGATGATATTACTTCTGATGGTGCTGTTTTAGGAATTCTTTGGGCTAATACTTATGCAGGATTGCCTTTTAAAGTAGGTACAGATAAGGAAGTAATGACAAGTATTGAGTCAACACTTAAAGGACCGGGTGCAGATGATTATTATAATGCGGCGGTGTACTACCTTAATAGTGGTAAGGACATTAAAAAATCTAAAGAGTGGATGGATAAAGCGATGAGCATGACAAAAGAGCCTCAATATTGGCAATTACGTCAACAGTCATTAGTACTCGCTAAATCTGGCGATATGAAAGCTGCTATTTCGGCCGCAGAAAAATCTCTTGCCGGTGCAGAAAAAGCAGGTAATAAAGATTATGTAAAAATGAATCAAGATTCACTTGAGGCCTGGGGAGACAAGTAAGATAGATTAAAATAATAATTTTCGCTTTTGTGAAAAATGATAAAACCTGCTGATTTCTAAGACAAATCAGCAGGTTTTGCTTTATAATTTATTGTAATATTTAATTTAATACGAGCTTCATCATAATATCTGTTTGATCATCATCACCTAATTTAAATATGTGTTTATCAAATGCAACAAAACCATTTTTCTCATAAAATCTGATGGCTCTATGATTTTCTTCCCACACTCCTAACCAAACAGAATTAACGTTTCTCTCTTTTGAGATTTGTATTGCTTTTTCATACAGAATCTGACCAACCTTTTTGCCATGAAAGTCTCTAAGGACATAAATACGCTCAATTTCAAGAGAATTATCATTTATATTTTCAGTCTGGGACTGCCCAAAATTCACTTTTAAATACCCAATAATAGCATTGTCAATTACTGCAAAATATACTTCAGCATCAGGGTCATTTAATTCGGCTTTTAGTTTTTTTTCTGAAAAGCTCTTTTCTAAATATTCCTGCATATTTTTTTCACTATTCCCGGAAGAAAAAGTTTCGGCAAACGTCTCTTTACCAATTTTTTGTAATTGGTCAATATTTTCTATTGTTGCTTTAGTGATTTTTATATTTTCCATTTTCTAAATATAGAAATTAGAACAGAAATATTTCTTTATAATGAATTTATAAATTCTAAAAGGTCTGCTCTGTCTGAAGCTTCCAGCTGCTTAAATTTATTTTTAGAAGCTTCGGCTTCCCCACCGTGCCATAAAATAGCTTCGGTTATTGATTTTGCCCTGCCATCATGCAAAAAGTTGTTATGCCCGTTAACAACCTGTGTCAAACCAATTCCCCATAAAGGCCTTGTTTTCCATTCGTTACCATCAGCTAGAAAATCAGGACGATTATCAGCCAGTTCTGCTCCCATATCATGAAGTAGCAAATCTGTATACGGGAAAATGGTTTGATTTAATAATATTGCCACTTCGCTTGTACCGGTTTCCATTTTTGGAATATGACATTTAGCACATTCTATTTGAGTAAAAAGCTTTTCGCCGTTTATCACTTCGGTTTTATCAAGAGATCTCGGTGCCGGTACGCCTAATGTTTTGCAATAAAAAACAACCTGATCTATAATATCATTTGTAATTTCAGGATCGTCACCTAAACCATCGTCGCCATTAGTTTGACCAAAACCGGTTTCTGTAGGAAAAAAATAACTTGTTATTCCCATATCACCATTATATGCAGCGGCGCATTGCTCTAAAACTGTTGTTGTATTTGCTTTCCAGCCAAAACGACCAATTTGAATTTGATCTGTTTCAACATCATAAACATAATTTGCTTTACCAGAAATACCATCGCCATCACTATCGGCTATATCCTGATTTGCCAGAATTGCACTTTCGGGAACAGCTTCTATAAGACCAAGCCCAAAAACAGGTGATGCAAGTCTGGGTGAGAACATTGTATTTGCAGGTAAAGGAATGTACGCATCTATAACTTTATAAATAGGTTTTTGCAGGGTGACCTTTGTGCCATCTGCAAATTGTTCTACAATAGGGGAGTAGGTTAGTTCTATTTTTGCTTCGGCTTCATAGCCAAAGATAGACTGATTCTGAATTTGAAGTCCGAAGCCCGGTACAGGTAAGGGGCCGCCAAACTCATCGGTTCCCGGAACACTTGTGCGCAGGAAGAAACCACTTAGACCATTTATATCTGAAGGAAAGCGCGCTCTGCCATCGCGAGGGTGGCAGGAAACGCATGAGGTATTGTTGAAAATTGGACCGATACCACCGTTAACTTCTGCCGGAGCAGTTACAAAAGCCGATTCAAAATGAAAATCACCGCCAAGGTGATTTTCAAGTTCTGTCCCTGCAAGATCTGGCGCCGGCGTACTAAAAGCATTACTGGAAGTAAGAAATATTGTTGAATTACCACCTGCATAAAGCCGTTCTTCATTTGTTGCAATAGGCTCATAAATCTCCTCATTGTCTGAACATGACGTGAGTAATGCCAAAAGAGAAATAGAAAATAGAAAAGAATTATGGAGGTTTTTCACTATACTAACCAGATTTTGAATGCTTTTAAGCCGATTTTTGATCCCTGCAGAGGGTTTAATTCCCAGAGGATTTTGATTTTATCTCTTTGATTACAGATTACTTATAAAAGGAACAAGACCAGATTGAAGTAGCGTTAACAATTCTGTTACTTTGGTCTGCGCATCTGCTACAGCAGCTCTGTCATTTTCGATGGCAGAAGTAAATGTGCCGGGTATAGCTTCAATTGAAGTTATAGCTGCAGTTAAAGCAACTTTAATGTTAGTATCAAGTTCTACGTTAGATTCTACAACTATATTTGTAAGACCCATTCCGGCTTGACCGTCATAATCACCTAAATATATATTCTGTATACTTCTTATATTATTAGCAAAATCTAATTTTGAATTATTGCTAAAACGAGACTCTTCAGCTTCAGGTTTAGCACCGCCATTATTTCCGTTTAGTGGTGTTTCAATTTTACCATTTGCAACCTCATCTGCTATAATAGCAAGACCTTCTGCTATTTCTTGTAAAGCACCTTTTTGTGAAGTATAAATAGAGCCTGATTCACCAGCGTTTATGAAGTTTGATGCAAAAAATGACCCTTCAGCAGCCCAACCCATGTAAAGTTCTTCGGTTTTTTCTTCTAAATTTTCAGCAGTAGCGGTTAGATATTCTATTTCGCGGTCAGTAAGTTCGGCAGCGGTTTTATTTCCGTTTAGACCCCAAACAAAATATTCTATTGTATGAAATCCTCTAGCCTCATTATTACTTTCAAGAAGAGAAGAATTGATATCACTTGTGCTGCTTAGAATATTATTGATGGCATTAACATCAACAGGCCATGAATCTATAGCAGGATCAATTCCTTCAGTATCAACAGGACCATATAGAAAACCTTCTGTTTTTTCCCATGGTGCACGAGTTGCTTGCCAAGCGTCTTTTACGGTTTGTAAAGCTTCTTCATCACCTACCGTTAATGCTTTTACTGCAACCGTAAGGCTAACGGAATTTGTATATAAATCTGAATAAGTTTCTGTAATAACGCTAAGAGAAACGTCGCTCAAAACTTCAGCATAAAGTGTTGCAGAAGTGTCAGTTTCTTCTGTTACAGCGTCATTATCGCTGCAGCTTATTAAACTGGCTTGTAGTGTAATTGCGAGTCCTAATATAAATATGGATTTTTTCATGTCAAAAAATGGTTTATGTAAGTTAAAATTGGAATCCTATTCCGGTTGAAAATGTTTTTTCGTGTTGTTTTTTGCCTGTATATTCCAGCGTATTTTGATCAAAGTTCTGTGAGCCTAATCTTCTGTCTGAATAATGAGCTTTTAATACTATGTTTTTAAGCACAAACCAGTTTATACCGCCGGTTATAGCGCTGCGTTGCCAGCGTGGATTATCTACAATACTTCCTTCAACATCCTGCATGGTGTCATAATAGTCATAGCGTAAAAAGGGGTAAAGCATTTGCTCTGTATTTGTTTTTAGCAGTGACATGATATTATATCCTGCTTCTACAGAAAAACCAAAAGCATTTTTACCCACAGGCGTACGTTTTACACCCAGATTATTAGAAAGGTTGGCGTTTTTTTGAGAAACGATATTTGAGTTTTCCAGATTACCGTATAAAGCGATTGCATTAAACCGAAGGTTTTTCTCATTATATGTGATGTGCGTTTCTACCATTGTGACGTAAGCGCTTTCATCCATATCATTTTTTGGACGGTTTGCAGCAGAATCATTTATGTAGGCGGCTATACCAAAATACGTATCTTCATTTGTACCAAATTTATAATCTAAGCGTCCTGCGAAAGCAAGGGATTCTGCAGTTGCCATATCAAATTTGGCTTGATAACCATCTTTTATCCAGCCGCGAGAAGAAAAGCCACTGGCATCAAGACCACTTACTAAAAATAATCTATAGTTAAAACGTTTTGCAAACGTACCGTAAAATTCAAGTCCGTTTTCATACCAGCCTAACGGAAGAATAGCGTTTTCCATCTCCTGGCGATACGTTGTAAAATAAGCAGCTGGTTCATCAAGGCTTTGGTGTAGACCAAAATAAACTTTCATACGGCCAGCACGAATATTAAAATAAGGAACAATCTCAAAATTAATATGTGCCTGCTCCAGCTTTACCTCACCACCTTTTTCTATTTCCTGCTCAAATTCACCAAATTCTTCCTGGGTGTCATAATCAAGAGTTGAACCTGTACCGCCATGTTCAAATTCTATTTCAGACTTGAAGCTAATCTTGTCTGTAAAGTGATAGTATAAATATAGATTGAGACGTTCAGGATCAAACTTGTTTGTTAAAGTAGGGTCTGTATCGTAGTCATAATTGTAATAATTAATGACGCCATAACCCTTAAGACGAAAATTAGTCCAGTTGAAAACCTCGTGGTCTTCGTCTGTTTTTTGGTCTTTCGGAGCCGATTTTTGAGCTAATTCGGCAAGTATTTCCTGTTTTATCTCTTGCTTAAGCTCTTGATACGACAGAGAATCTTTCTGCTGGGCATGCAGTTGGGAAAGCGTAATGAAAAATAAAAAAATAGTAATTCTGTTCATATTTAGTCTAAATAAGGCGCAAATATATTCTTATTAAGACTTAATACAAATAATTTTTAAGAAATTTTTAGGATAATTTCTGTATAGCTAAATTTTCCCGCTATATGGGGAACGAAGGCAATTATTGAGCTGTAGAGACGATTTTCTAGTAGTATAGATCGATTTTCTCTCTTATATCGTCAAGTGTTTCAATTAAGAGTCGGCTAAAATCATAGGACATCATTGGGCTTTCAGTTTGTCCCTCTCTAAGTAATTCAGCTACATGCGCGGCTTCAAAATTGTAACCTTTAGCACTGTATTTAAAATCATGAAGAACTTTTATTCCGTCTAAAATAACTGTGACTTTATCGGTTTCATGAAATCTGCTTTCTAATATAATTAGTCCTTTATCGCATACAATTGTTGCAATACTGGGAGTTTTACGTACTATACTGGAGGTTATATGAGCTTTTGCACCATTTTTATATGTAAAGGTAGCTTCGGTTTCTTCATCAACTCCTGTTTTGCCCATTTTAGCTTTGGCAGTAATGCTGTCTGGTTTGCCCAATATTGCCAGCGCACAAAATGCCGGATAAATACCCACATCAAGCAGGGAGCCACCACCCAGGTTTTTATCGAATAATCTCCCTTTAGGATCAAAAGGCGCATCAAAGCAAAAATCTGCAGTCACAGTTTTTACAGCGCCATATTTGCCGCTATTAAGTTCTTCAAGAACAAAATTAAAATGAGGCATCATGCGCGTCCATAAAGCTTCCATTAAAAGGCAATTATTCTTTTGCGCCAGGCTAATCATTTCTTCAACTTCGCCGGCATTCATTGCAAAGGGTTTTTCACATAAAACCGCTTTGCGATGAGAAAGACACATAATGGTATCTGTATAATGTTTTACATGCGGAGTAGCGATGTAAATCACATCAATATTAGGATCTGAAGCTAAGGCCTCATAAGAGTCATATTTCTTAACGGCTCCATATTTATCACCAAATTCATTAGCTTTTTCCTGTGAGCGTGAAGCTACTCCATAAAGTGTGCTGCCTTCAACGGTGATAAGATCTGTAGCAAAACTATTAGCGATTTTTCCTAGTCCTATAATTCCCCAGTTTATAGTTTTCATATGGTGGTTTCTTTTAAAGTAAGTTTATCATTGTTAGGTCTGGTTCCCTGTAATATAAAAGCGATTGCAATCACCAGTGAACAACCTATAACATTTAGATATAAGTAAGGCAGTTTTATTATGGCATATTTGTCAAGACAGAATAGTGTAATTACCATAATCTCAGCGATGACCGCAGCATAAAAAACTGCTTTAGAGCCTATATTTTTAAGAAAAAAAGCGACCATAAATATGCCTAGTATTGTGCCATAAAAAATTGAACCGATAATGTTTACGAGTTGAATCAAATTGTCAAAAAGATTGGCTGTACAGGCAATTAAAATGGCTAATATTCCCCAGCTAAGTGTGAACCATTTTGTAGCGTCAACAAAATGCTCATCATCTCTTTCTTCTTTAAGATTACGCTTGTAAATATCAACTGTGGTAGTTGCAGCAAGTGCGTTAAGTTCTGAAGCAGTTGAAGACATGGCAGCAGATAAAATTACAGCAAGAAGAAGACCCACGAGACCTTTAGGAAGATTGTTTATGATGAAATGTATAAAGACATAATCTTTGTCATTTGTCTCTATATTATTATCGGCTTGACTTATTAATTGTCTGGCTTCTTCACGTATTGTCATCTCTTCATCCCCTACACGCTGTATTGCTTCGCGTAATGTTATTTCGGCTTCATTTCTGCCTGCGATAATTTTTTCGTCTGTATTTACCAGTGTAGTGCTTAATTCTGATTTATCAGATCTAAGTTCATCAAGTCTACTTTGAAGTGCATTATACTCATTTTCATAAGGTGTATTTTTAACAGCGTCTGCCGCGGCAGGATTAAAGTTGACCGGCGTGGGATTAAACTGGTAAAAGACAAAAACCATCACGCCTACCAGCAAAATAAAAAACTGCATAGGTACTTTTAATAAACCATTAAATACCATTCCTAATTGCATCTCGCGTAGGGATTTACCTGATAAATATCGCTGCACCTGACTTTGATCTGTGCCAAAATATGAAAGCATTAAAAAAGTTCCGCCTAAAATCCCGCTCCAGAATGTATAGCGATTACTGGTATCAAAAGAGAAATCTAAAATATCAAGTTTGCCACTTGCGCCTGCTATTTTTAAAGCTTTGGTAAACGAAATATCGTGTGGCAAATAACTTAAAATAAGGAAAAACGCAGTGAACATTCCTAAAAATATGACTGCCATTTGCTGTTTTTGAGTAACGGTAACCGCTTTTGTACCACCAGAAATTGTGTAGATAACAACTAAAACACCAATTATAATATTCAGTGTATTTAAATCCCATCCTAAAACTGCAGATAGTATTATAGAAGGAG
>JBALXG010000086.1:0-8800 GCA_036961055.1 Leeuwenhoekiella sp.
AGTTGAAATTTCGCTTTTGAGCGGACAAACAGTCATGAAGTATATTGATAAAGATAAATATGAACCATATGCTGTTGAAATTCTAAAGGAAGGGTGGGAATGTACCTTAGAAGATGGTACTTCTGCGCCTATAAATAAAAATGATTTCTCGTTAGAAATTGAAGATACAGTAATCACTTTTGATTGTGCGTTTAATACTATTCATGGTACCCCAGGTGAAAACGGATTAATGCAGGCTTATCTGGAATTAGTAGGTGTACCACAAACGGCATGCGATTTTTACCAGGCAGCGCTTACTTTTAATAAAAGGGATTGTATAAGTGTTTTAAAACCTTATGGAATTAAAACAGCAACCAATTTTTACCTTAATAAAGGCGATTTTATCGATGTTGAGGCGATTATTGAAACAGTAGGACTGCCTTGTTTTGTAAAAGCTAATAAAGCCGGAAGCAGCTTTGGTGTTTTTAAAGTTTATACTAAAGAAGAATTACCAGAAGCGATTGCAAAATCATTTAAAGAAGATGATGAGATTATTATAGAATCATTTCTTGACGGAGTAGAAGTTTCTGTAGGTGTGATTAATTATAATGGAGAAGTTATTGCGCTTCCCGTTACAGAAATTGTAAGTGAAAATGATTTCTTTGATTATGAGGCAAAATATCAGGGAAAATCGCAGGAAATCACTCCCGCGAGAATAACTGAAGCGCAAACCAAAACTGTTCAGGATATAGCAGTGCAGGTTTTTAAAGTTTTAAAACTAAAAGGAATAACCAGATCCGAATTTATTTTTCATAATGACGAGCCACACTTTCTCGAGGTAAATACCACACCTGGATTAAGTCCAGCCAGTATTATACCACAACAAGCGATGGCAGCAGGAATTTCGCTTAAAAAACTGTTTAGCAGTGTGATTGAAGCATCTATCAAGCATAAGAGCAAATAGGAGCAGCGATTATGTTTAAAATGTGTAATTTTAAGAACGCTAACCATTCATAAAAATAACCTTGAAACGAGCTGTATTTCCAGGATCTTTTGATCCGCTTACATTAGGACATTACGACATTATCGAGCGCGGACTTACGCTCTTTGATGAGATTATTCTTGCAATAGGTGTAAATGCCGAAAAGAAATATATGTTCTCACAAGAAAAGCGAGAATATTTTTTAAATGAAACTTTTAGAAACCAATCAAAAATTAAGGTGATGACCTATAGCGGGCTAACGGTAGATTTTTGTAAGGCTAATGATGCCGCATTTATCCTGAGAGGATTGCGTAATCCGGGTGATTTTGAGTTTGAAAAAGCAATCGCCCATACTAACCGAAAACTGGCTCAGATAGAGACCGTTTTTCTGCTTACTTCTTCGGGAAAAAGCTATATTTCTTCATCAATTGTACGAGATGTTATACGTAATAATGGCGATTACACTGGCTTGGTTCCTGATGAAGTTAGGGTGTAATGTTTTTGAATTCTCTATAATTCTCCTTTGCAACTTCACTATTTTTATCCTGTCCTTAGGGGCGAATTCTATGATCGTTTCATGATTAAATTTCTACTGATATTTTTAGTTTTATTATCTGCAAATTTTTGTTTTTCTCAAAGTACAATGGGTAAAGTGTACGCAGAAGATCATGTGCTTGCAGATGTGTTAGTACGCAATATTACACAAGATAAAAGAACAGTTACTGATGAAAATGGTGATTTTACAATAGATGCCAGACTCAATGATTCTATAGTATTTGCATCATCCTTTCATGAAAAGATTGGTTTTAAAATAGAGCAATTTCAACTGGACGAAGTGTGGGTCGTAGAACTCAAGGAGCGTTTAAATGAACTCGATCAGGTAAATCTGGTAGAAACGCGTAATGATGAATTCAGCGTACAAAATTATTCAAAGGATTTTAATGAGTCGATTAAGAAAGATATTGAGGATAAAAACGGCTTATATAATGCTCCTCCTAACGGCAACGGAAATTTAATGGGCCTCGTAAGTTTAATACCAAAACTGTTTAAAAGTAAAAAGCCCAAATATAAAGCAGTAGACTATAATGATTTAGTAAATCTGTTTGACGATAATAGATTATTCAATAAAAAACTGCTTGTAGATCAATTAAATATACCTGAGAAATACCATAATCTTTTCTTTGAATATGTAGGGGCAAAGAATATTAATTATAGTCTTTTAGATGAAAAAAACCAATTTCAACTTTTAGACAGACTCGTTAATTACAGTGTGGAGTTTCAGGATATCATTAAAGAATATGAATCCGCAAAGGAATAAGCTCGATTTAGATTATAAACCAACATCAAACTTAACTCCTATATAAAAATTTATGGGTTCGCCGGGATAATAAAATCGGGGTAATGCACCTCCAAATCCGGTTGCATTGGGTAAAATCTGGGAGGCATAATTTGTATTAAAAAGGTTATTTATACCTGCATAGGCTGTTGATGCCAAACCATCAAAAAGATTAAAAGAATAATCTCCGCGTAGATTTACAAGCTCATAACTCTTACTATAAAGTTCATTAGCATCATTCAGGGGAATCATCCCTACATGCCTGAAGTTAGTAGAAAAGCTCAAACCATTTGTATTAACGAGATCAATACCGAGGTTAACTATATTATCAGGAACACCGGTAAGATCATTGCCTTTATAATCAATATCATTATTTACAAATTCTTCAAACTTATAATTATTTAAAGTCAATGAACCATACGGATTTAAAGACCAGGTAGCAGTGAGTTGCTGATTATATTTAGCCAAAAATTCTAAACCGTCATGATTTGTTTTTCCGGCATTTAAACCTACGTATTGATCTTCGGCAATGCGTTGCGCGACAAGTAAATTATCTACCTGAATAGTGTAAAAAGCGAGCTCTGTATAGAGTTTATTGCCCAGCCAGTTGGCCTTTAATCCCACTTCGTAATTGACTCCTGTTTCCGGTTTTATAGCAGTATTTATAGCGCCTTCCGGCGTTAAAGTTTCCGCTACAGAAGGCAATGAAAATCCTCTGCTTACAGAGGCGTAAAGAAATTTTTCTCTTACCACTTCATAAGATATCCCTGCATGTGGCAAGAACTGTCTGGGATATGTATATGTGCCAGACTGATCTTCTCCGCTTTCATTAAAACCATCATTTAGAATATATCTGCTGTGATTATAACTAAGTCCCAGTTCGGCCTTTAAACGCTCTGTAAATTGAAAGTTTATTTGAGCAAAAAGATTTAGGTATTTACGGTCTTGTTCCTGACTGCTTAATGCGTCACCTTGTAAACTACCGTTGCCGTTGTTGCTCTCATATAGATTGTCATAGATATGTACTTTGTAGTTTTCGTCAAAATATTCGATGCCAATACTGCTTTTTACAGGAATTTTAAAAAAGCTAAAAGAAGATTGTAAATTACTTCTGATGCCAAAAGCGAATGATTCTTCATCAAGAATGTCAAAAGGCCTTGGCTCATAACCATCTCTATAGTTTGTAAAAACACTGGTGTTCCAAGTTGAATTTTCATCAAGATTCCAGGCATAAGATAAGCCGGCGATAGCTTTATCATAAGACTCATAACCTTTTGCCTGCCCCCAGGTAAAAGCTGCTTTTTCAGGATTATTTTTAAAATCTTCTTCATTTATTGAACTTGCAATAAAAGCTTTCAGTCTGGTGTAATTTCCAAAAAAAGTAAGCGACATTGCATCGTTCAATTCAGTTTTCGCGTATGCGGTATAAGTATTTCTATTATAATTGCTGTTTGTACGAAACCCGTCTTTTTCTAAATGATTATAACTTAACAATCCTGCCGTTTTCTCAGAAGCCAGAGAAGCGGTTGCACCTCCTTTAAAAAGTCCGTAAGAACCTGTTGAGGTATTCAGTTCTAAGGCTTTTGTATTATATTCTGGCTTTGCAATTGAAATATTAATCGCGCCACCTAAGCCACCACCATAACTGCTGGAGGCTGGTCCTTTTATGATCTCAACGCGTTCAATAAGATTTAAGTCAATATCATCCAGCGTGGTTTCTCCCTCACCTGTTGTTAAAGGAATTCCTTCAACATATGCTTTTACGCGATTTGTAGAATACTGGCTGCGAGCGCCCACACCGCGAATTGTTATTCGGCTGGTGTTAAGTGCGCCCTGCTGCATCTCGATGCCCGGATTTTTATTAATTTCATTAGCAATAGAAAGCTGATCTCCACGCTGAAGATCATTTGCCGAAATCAAATTTACAGAAACAGGAATGCGTTTTAGCTGGTCTGCAACGGGTGTGCTGCTTATTAAAACTTCGGGAAGCGAATTTCTATCTGAAATTGAATCCTGAGTTACTTCCTGCGCAGATGAAATAAGTCCTAATAATCCTAATAGGCAGAATAATTGTTTATACAAATCAATCTATTTATTTGCTGTTACTTTCCAGATTATACCACTGTCATCATCATTTACAAGCAGAGAACCATCAGGTGCAACAGCTACACAAACAGGACGGCCATAAACTTCACTATTTTCTTCGCTGGCGATAAAACCAGTTAAGAAATCTTGTGGTTGCTGAGGTTTTCCATTTTCAAAAGGAACATAAAGTACTTTGTAGCCAGAAAAAGGTTTACGATTCCATGACCCATGCTGACCTACAAAAGCTCCATTTTTATATTCTGAAGGAAAAGAATCTGCAGTATAAAAAGTTAATCCCAGAGATGCAGTGTGGCTTCCTAACGGTACATCAGGAATTATCGCTTTTTCTACAAGAGAATCATGAGGTTCTTCTTTCCAGCGAGGATCTTTTATTTGACCATAATAACTAAATGGCCATCCATAGAAACCACCCTTTTTAACACTTGTCATATAATCAGGAACAAGATTGTTACCTAGTTCATCTCTTTCATTAACCGCAGTCCATAAATCACCTGTAATGGGATTCCAGTCCATACCTACTGGATTGCGTAAGCCACTTGCATAAACGATCTCTCCAGAACCATCAGGATTAACTTCAAGTATATTAGCGCGTCTCACTTCTTTATCCATACCATGCTCACCGGCATTACTTGAAGAACCTACAGAAATATAGATTTTGTCACCTGCTTTATTAGTGATGATATTACGTGTCCAGTGGTTATTATAACCGCTTGCAGTAAGATCTACAATCTTTTCACCTTCACCTTCAAGTTTTGTATCACCTTCTTTATAAGGAAAACGAAATAAACCATCTGTATCAGCAACGTAGAAATATCCATCTAATATGAGCATTCCAAAGTTCTGATTAAGACCATCTTTAAAAATACTTCGATCATCAATAATCCCGTCACCATCTGTATCTCTTAAAAGTGTAATTCGGTCTGCACTATCTCTCGTGTTAGATTCGGCTACAAAAATATCATTATTTGGTGCTATATATGTCCATCTTGGGTGTTCCAGACTATCAGCAAGGCGAGTCACGGTAAAACCTTCAGGAGCTTTTGGCATTTTACCCTCTGGCCAGCCTATTACTTTACTGTTATTATTTACAGATTCTGAAGCGTATGGAGCTGCAAGTTCTAATGGGCCAATAGCAGTTTCAACAGTTGTAGAGCCATTATCTGCAATTTCTTTTTTTTCTTCTTTGGTAACTTTATCATTGCAGCTTGCAAATGTTACTGCTATAATCAGCAGGGATAGTATCTTTTTCATAGTGATTAGTTTTTGGCGAAATTTAGGCATAGATTTTTCGTAATGATTGGTTGTCCTGCTGATTAGCAAATATTTAACAATCTCACCTATTATTTGTGCCATTACGTTATATTTTGGTCATCTATAGATAAGCATGAGTTTCGGTTAGCTACAAATAAATTAGTGTTATTCAATACAGGTTTACAGGTGTTTTTTTAGCGTCTTGTGATTTTGATTAAAAAGGTTATTTTTGCAGCCAATAATGTAGCATACACAATACATTTTATTACAATTACCTGGCCTTGATTTATAGTCCTTGGCAGAAGTTAAATCCCTAATCTATAATCAATTCTTTTCAATGCATTTTTTTAATTGAATTTGCATGAAGACCTAATTATTTTCTAATTAAGAAAACATACCACAATCTACTTATAGTATCCATATGAAAAGAGTATTCAACTTATTTGATTTATCACAAAAGGTAAATTACAAAACTGAAGTACTGGCAGGTTTAACTGTTGCTATGACTATGATTCCAGAATCTTTGTCATTTGCTATATTAGCAGGTTTCCCTCCATTAATGGGTTTATACGCGTCATTTATAGCAGGTTTAGTTACTGCGATTTTTGGGGGCAGACCGGGAATGATTTCCGGAGGAGCAGGAGCAACAGTTATTGTATTGATTGCTTTGATGAAATCAAACGGCTTAGATTATGTTTTGGCAGCGGTCGCTTTAGCAGGTGTCATTCAACTTTTAATTGGGCTTTTTAAACTGGGCAAGTTCATACGATTAGTTCCTCATCCTGTAATGTTTGGCTTTGTAAATGGATTGGCGATAATCATATTTATGTCACAGTTAGAGCAGTTTAAAACGGTTTTAAACGGCGATACTGTCTGGCTTTCTGGAAGTCCTTTACTTATCATGGCTGGTTTAGTGCTCTTAACTATTGCAATTGTGGTGTTATTGCCTAAAGTTACAAAGGCTGTTCCGTCTTCGCTAGTTGCAATTATTGTGGTATTTGTTCTGGTTTATTTTTTAGGAATTGAAACCAAGACAGTAAAGGATATTGCCTCTGTGAGTGGTGGTTTTCCTCCATTTCATCTTCCTAATATTCCAATTAATTGGGAAACTTTAAAACTAATCGCTCCATATTCTATGATTATGGCGGCTGTAGGATTAACCGAAGGTTTACTTACGCTAAGTTTAGTCGATGAAATAACAGAAACCAAAGGAAACGGAAACAGAGAATGCATCGCACAAGGTGGCTCTAATATTTTAAACGGTTTTTTCTTCGGAATGGGCGGATGTCCTATGATTGCTCAAACTCTAGTTAATTTATCTGCTGGTTCAAGAGCACGGTTGTCAGGGATTATTGCTTCTTTAACTATTCTGGTAATTATTTTATTTGGAGCTCCTATAATTGAAAAATTACCTATGGCTGCTCTAGTAGGTGTTATGATTATGGTTGCCATTGGAACTTTTGAATGGGTAAGCTTAAAAATATTTAATAAAGTGCCCAAGAAAGATATTTTTCTTGTCATAATTGTTACTTTAATTACCGTTATTCTGCATAATCTGGCATTGGCAGTTCTGGTGGGTGTTATTCTTTCTGCCTTGTTTTTTGCCTGGGAAAGTGCTAAAAGGATTAGAGCCAGGAAATACGTTGATGAAGATGGAGTAAAGCATTATGAAATATTCGGACCACTATTTTTCGCGTCAACAACTGCTTTTACTGAAAAATTTGATGTAGCTAACGATCCTGAGCAGGTTATTATTGATTTTAAAGAAAGCAGAGTTTCAGATATGTCTGCTATTGAGGCCTTAAATGTAGTAACACAGCGTTATCATAAAGCTGGCAAAAAAGTTCATTTAAGGCATTTAAGTAATGATTGTATAAAATTACTCAAAAATGCTGAAGCAATTATTGATGTTAATATTATGGAAGACCCAACTTATAAGTTGGCTACAGATAAAATTGAATAGATCATAAAAAAACCGGTACAGATTACTGTACCGGTTTAATTAGTTGATTAATGATTGCAGGGATAATTAGTTACTTTTTATTTTGTTGTTTTTTGATGGTTTTCTCATCAATATCTACTTCATTCTTTTTAATATTCCTATTTCCAGTTGGGTTTGTAGGAGTAGTTTGTTCGGTCTTTCTTTCAAATTTCTTATCCATCACTTTTTGATTTTAATGTTATTTTAAAAGTAAAGTATGTAATCGTTAATTTGTTTTAAAGCATTGCTAAAATGTGGTTAAATAAAAATAAAACATGCTGATTTTGAGCTTGTTTTACCTGATTTTTGACACAAAACTGCCGATTTTTCCAGTTCCTTCTTCGGTTAAATGTTTGATAAATGCAGAACCTATTATTGCTCCTTTAGCTTTCGCTGTAGCGGAATTAAAAGTTTCTGCGTTATTTATACCGAAACCAACAATCTGCGGATTTTTAAGCTCCAGAGCTGATATTCGTTCAAAATAAGCGGTTTGTGTATCACCAAAGCCACTCGTTTTACCAGTTGTACTGGCACTGCTCACCATGTAAATAAATGCATTTGAAGCTTCGTCGATCTGCTTAATGCGCTCATCTGAAGTTTGCGGAGTGATCAAAAAGATATTTCTCAGATTGTGCTTATCAAAAATAGGCTTGTAATGCTCTTCATATTCAGCAAGCGGAAGATCAGGTAAAATAAGTCCATCAATACCAATTTCCTCACATTGAGCACAGAATTTCTCAACACCAAATTGTAAAACCGGATTAAAATATCCCATGATAATCAACGGAATAGAAACTGTTTGCCGAATGTCTTTAAGTTGCTCAAAGAGCAGGGCAGTGGTCATTCCATTTTTTAGAGCTGCGGTAGAACTCTCCTGAATTGTAGGTCCATCTGCCAACGGATCGCTAAAAGGCAAACCAATTTCGATCATATCGATCCCGCTTTTTTCAAGATCCTGAATGATGGAAACCGTATCATTTTTTGAAGGATAACCCGCCGTAAAATATATAGAAAGTAGCTTTTTGTCTTCAGCTAATTTTTTATTGATTCTGTTCATAATTATATTCTTTTTAAAAGTTCCTTCCCTTTTGAAGGGAAGGTGGTTGAGTTTACAAAACCGGAAGGGTTTTTTTACCACCCCGTCAGCTCTCGCTGACACCCCTCC